>JBOHIT010000266.1:0-7369 GCA_050726155.1 Bradyrhizobium sp. | reverse complement strand
GGCGCCGGCGCCGAACTGCGGCAACCGCTCGGCGTCGCCGTGGTCGGTGGTCTCTGCGTGTCGCAGTTGCTCACGCTGTTCATCACGCCGGTGATCTACATCTACCTCGATCGCATCGATCGCCGCCTGAAGCGCCGTCTCGAGCCGCAGCACGAAGAGAGCGGCGAGGGCGAGCGGCCGCACGTGGTCGCGGCCGAGTAATGATCCAGCAGATCATCCCCTGGCGGGCGATGCGGTTCGCCTTGGGATGGGCCTTGCTGGTTGCGGTGGCCTCGACCACGACGCTGAGGGCTCAGCCAGCCGAGCCGATCGAAATCTTCGACGCGCATCTGCATTACAATTGGGAACCAAAACCCTATTACCAGCTCGACGAGGTGCTCGCGTTGTTCAGGAAACATCGCGTCACCGGCATTCTCGCAACCTCCCGCCCGAACACCGGCACGCATGCGCTTGTTGACGCGAAGTCCGACGGGTTGCAGGTGGTGCCGTTCATCCGGCCCTATCGCGTCCGTGCCGACATCCAGAGCTGGTTCGGCGATCCCGTTATTTTTGATCTGGTGCAGGACGAATTCAAACGCGGCTATTACCGCGGCATCGGCGAATTTCATCTGTCGGGCAAGTCGGCGGAAAACCAGTGGGTGAAGAAGACCGTCGATTTTGCTGTCGCCAATGAACTGTATCTGCATGCCCATGCCGATGACGAGGCGGTCGAGATCCTGATGCGGCACAATCCGAAGGCGCGGATCATCTGGGCGCATACCGGGTTTGGCCTGTCGACGGAGCGTGTCACGGCGATGCTGTCGAAATATCCGAAGCTATGGGGAGAGTTATCGTATCGCAGCGGCATTACCGACGGCGCGGGCAAACTGACGCCGGAATGGCGAACGCTGTTCGAGCGTTATCCCGACCGCTTCCTGCTCGGCTCGGACACCTGGGTGCCGGAGCGCTGGGCGAGCTACGGGGAAATCATGGCCGGTTATCGGGCCTGGCTGGCGCAGCTGTCGCCAAAGATCGCAGCCCAGATCGCCAACGGCAATGCGAAGGCGTTGTTCGCCGCGCCGCGCTGATTATCCGTCAGATCGAAAAACTGGTGCCGCAGCCGCAGGAGGCGGTGGCGTTCGGATTGACCACGCGGAACGACGCGCCAATCAGGTCGTCGACGAAGTCGACCTCGGAGCCCGCCAGGAACGGCACCGATGCCGGATCGACCAGCACCACCGCACCCTCGCGCGCGATCACCAGGTCGTCCTCGGCCTGGGCGTGTTCGACGTCGAACTTGTATTGGAAGCCGGAGCAGCCGCCACCCTCGACGGAGATGCGCAGCATGGCGCCGTCGCCCTCGGTCTTGAGGATTTGCCCGATGCGGCGGGCGGCCCGCTCGCTGACGGTGATGGCTGTGGTCATGCAAGGTCTCCAGTAGAGGGCGGTCATACCCAATTCATTGGTATCCCGCGCTCCCCATAGTTAAGTATGTAGTCTCACGGAATCAAATGGATAAGGACTAAAAAAACGTGTCGGTCGGAATGGCTGCCCCCCGCGCGCTTTACGCCTGTGACCCCGATCGCAGCCGTGGCCGGCTGTTCGCGGAGCCGCCGAGCAAGACCCGCAGCCCGTTCCGGCGCGACTGCGACCGGGTGATCCATTCCACGGCATTCCGCCGCCTGAAACACAAAACGCAGGTTTTCGTGTTCCATGAGGGCGATCATTACCGCACGCGGCTGACCCACACGCTGGAAGTGGCCCAGATCGCCCGCGCGCTGGCCCGGCAGCTCGGGCTCGACGAGGACCTCACCGAGACCTTGGCGCTGGCCCATGACCTCGGCCATCCCCCGTTCGGCCATGCCGGGGAGCGGGCACTGGACAAATGTCTGCAGGCCCACGGCGGCTTCGATCACAATGCCCAGACGCTGCGGGTCGTCACCTCGCTGGAACATCGCTATCCCGAATTCGACGGCCTCAATCTGAGCTGGGAATCGCTCGAGGGCATCGTCAAGCACAACGGCCCGCTGACCGAGCGCAGCGGAGTCCCGGCCGGGCGCTATCGCGAAAGCGGGATTCCGGTCGGGATCGCCGATTTCAACCGCAAATATGATCTGGAGCTGTGGAGCTACGCCTCGCTGGAGGCCCAGGTCGCCGCCTTCGCCGACGACATCGCCTATGACGCCCACGATATCGATGACGGCCTGCGCGCCGGGCTGTTTGGCATCGACGATCTCAAGGTGATGCCGCTCACGGCCACCATCATCGCCGACATCGCCAAGGCCTATCCGGATCTCGATGACGTCAGGCGCGGCGCGGAACTGGTGCGCGAGCTGATTTCCTACATGATCTCGGCCGTCGTCTCCGAGACTGTCAGGCGGCTGGAGGCAGCCAGGCCGCAATCGGCCCATGATGTACGCCACCACAATGCGCCGCTGGTGGCGTTTCCGCCCGCCGTCGCGGCCGAAGAGGCCGAGATCAAGGCGTTCCTGAAGCAGCGGATGTACCGCCACAACAGGGTGATGCGGGTGATGGGCGAGGCCGAGCAGATCGTGTTCGAGCTATTCGCGCGCTACCAGCGGTCGCCGGATGATCTGCCGGCCGAATGGGTCGAGGGCACCGAGCGCGAGACGGAAGGCGAGCGTGCGCGCCGGATCGGCAATTTCATCGCCGGGATGACCGATCGTTTTGCGCTAACCGAGCACCAAAGGCTTTTTGACTCGACCCCGGATTTGCGTTAGGCGGCGGCCCAGGACTTTAGAAAATGGCCGAAAAACCTACTTCTCCGCACCTTTTTGCCGACGTGCTCGCGCGCGTGCACAGGATTTGTGCCGCACTTGCGACCGAGGAAAACTGGCCTGCGGGCATCGACTTCTCCCGCGTTGTGGTCGAGCCGCCGCGCGATGCCACCCATGGCGACATGGCGACCAACGCCGCGATGGTGCTCGCCAAGGAAGCCAGGGCAAAGCCGCGCGATCTCGCCGAAAAATTCGCCGAGAAACTGCGCGCCGACGACCTGATCGCCTCTGTTGACGTCGCCGGACCCGGCTTCATCAATCTGACCTTGAAGCCGCAGGTGTGGGCGGACGCGCTGCGTACCGTGCTGCGCGAGGGTGCGGCCTACGGCGCGAGCGCGATCGGCGGCAGCGAAAAGGTCAATGTCGAATACGTCTCGGCCAACCCGACCGGGCCGATGCATGTCGGCCATTGCCGGGGTGCGGTGTTCGGCGATGCGCTGTGCAGCCTGCTGCAATTCGCGGGCTACGACGTCACGCGCGAATATTATATCAACGATGCCGGCGCGCAGGTCGACGTGCTCGGCCGCTCCGCATTCCTGCGTTACCGCGAAGCGCTCGGCGAGGACATCGGTGCTATTCCGGAAGGGCTCTATCCCGGCGACTATCTCGTCCCGGTCGGGCAGGCGCTGGCGGCCGAGTACGGCGACAAGCTCAAGGCGATGTCGGAAAACGCCTGGCTGCCGATCGTGCGTCTCAAGGCGATCGACATGATGATGGAGATGATCAAGGGCGATCTCGCCGCGCTCCACATCAAGCACGATGTGTTTTTCTCGGAGCGCTCGCTGATCGAGAGCGGCAACAACAAGGTCACCGAGACCATCGACTACCTGCGCTCCAAGGGCGATGTCTACGAGGGCCGTTTACCGCCGCCGAAGGGCAAGGTGGTCGACGATTATGAGGACCGCGAGCAGACGCTGTTTCGCGCCACCGCGTTCGGCGACGACGTCGATCGTCCGCTGATCAAGTCCGACGGCGCCTACACCTACTTCGCCTCCGACATCGCCAACCACAAGAACAAGTTCGACCGCGGCTTTACCAATCTGATCGACGTGTTCGGCGCCGACCATGGCGGCTACATCAAGCGCATGCAGGCGGCGGTGAAGGCCGTGACGTCGGGTAAGGCTGCCCTCGACGTCAAGATCGTGCAGCTGGTGAAGCTGTTGCGCGACGGCGAGCCGGTGAAGATGTCAAAGCGCTCCGGCGAGTTCGTCACCCTGCGCGAGGTCGTCGACGAGGTCGGCTCGGACGCTGTCCGCTTCATGATGCTGTTCCGCAAGAACGACGCGGTGCTGGATTTCGACCTCGCCAAGGTGATCGAGCAGTCCAAGGATAACGCCGTTTTCTACGTCCAGTACGGCCACGCCCGCGGCCATTCGATCTTCAAGAATGCCCGGGAAATGCTCACCGACCTGCCCGAGACCGATTCGGCCCGGGCGGTCTATCTCGGGGATGCCGCGGTGGAGCGGCTGACGGATCCGGCGGAACTCAGCCTGCTGAAGCAGCTGGCGCTCTATCCCCGGATGATCGAGGCGGCGGCGGTGGCACACGAGCCCCACCGAATCGCTTTTTACCTCTATGATCTCGCGAGTGAATTTCACGCGCTTTGGACCAGGGGGCGGGATTTGCCCTATTTACGCTTCATTATCAATAATGATGCAGAGATCACAAAGGCGCGACTGGCAATGGTCCAGGGCGTCGTCTCGGTTCTGGCATTGGGCTTAGCCGTTCTCGGCGTCCACGCCCCAACCGAGATGCGGTAGGCAGGGGCGAAGGCCCTCGCGATGGGGATCGTGAGGGTGTCTGGCAGGGGCCAGTTCGTATATCATGGCGCGTTAGGTCATGGCGGATTGGCGCTGTCCCGAAGGGGATGCATCTTCACGATGGCTGATCGATATCAGGACCGACCTTTTCCCGCAGCCGACGATTACGATCGCGGCGCGAACCCTAATGCCCCGGCTAAGGGCGACAGCGACCCGCTCGCGGAACTGGCGCGGCTGATCGGACAGACCGATCCGTTCGGCACCGCCGCCAAGCCCCCGCCGCATCCGCTGCAATCGCGCGCCAATGTCCGCCCGACATACGGCGTCGAGGCCGAGGAAGAGGCGAGCGCACCCGCCGGTCCGCCGCCGTGGATGCAGCGCGCCCGGCACGACGCCCCGCCGCAACAGCAATACGATGAGCCGGAGCCGGAATATCAGCCGAGCCCTGTGCATCCCCTGCATCGCTACGCGGCCCAGCAGCCAGCAGCGCATGAGCAGGATTATCACGAGCCTGCGCAGCAATACGCGGACGAGCAGCCCGTCGACCCCTCGCGTTATGACGACGCGCTCTATGGCCAGCTTGAATCCGGCCAGCAGGAATATGCCCGCGACCCGGCCTTTCCCGACGATCCCTACGCCTATCAGAGCGGCTACGAGGAAGAGCCCGAGCCGAAGAAGCGCAGCAATGGCTTGATGACGGTCGCGGCCGTGCTGGTGCTGGCCGTGGTGGGGACGGGGGCTGCCTTCGCCTACCGCACCTATGTCGGATCGCCTCGCAGTGGCGAACCGCCGATCATCAAGGCCGACAACAGCCCGACCAAGGTGATGGCGCCCAGCGATGGCTCCGCCGGCAAGACCCCGGATCGCATGACGCCCGGCGATGGCGGCGAGAAGATCGTTTCGCGCGAGGAGACACCGGTCGACGTCAATTCCAGGTCGGGCCCGCGCGTGGTGTTTCCGCCGCTGAACCAGAACGGCAATCCGCCGCCGGTCTCCAGCGTTTCTCCGGCCGCGCCGCCGCCGGTCGCAGCTGCCAACGGCACGCTGCCGAACAACGAACCGCGCAAGATCAAGACCCTTGCGGTCAAGGGCGACGCCGACAATGGTGGCGTTCCCGCCGGCGTAGCCGCGCCGGCAAAGCAGGCTCCGGCGGCCCGTACGTTGGCTCCAGCCCCGGCGGCCGCGCCAGCGCCGCGCAATCCGTCTTCGGCCAATGCCAGCGCCAATGGTCCGCTGTCGCTTGCTCCGGGCGGCATAAACCCCGATCCGGCCTCGACCCGGATGGCGGCGACCAATCCGGTGCAACCCGCGCCTTCGGGCGGCGGCGGATACCTGGTTCAAGTCTCGTCGCAAAAGAACGAGGCCGACGCGCAGGCCTCCTACCGGGCGCTGCAGGGCAAGTTCCCGTCCGTGCTGGGATCGCGTGCTCCGGTGATCAAACGCGCCGATCTCGGCGACAAGGGCGTCTTCTACCGCGCGATGGTCGGGCCGTTCGGCTCCACCGAAGAGGCCGCCTCGTTCTGCGGCAATCTGAAAACCGCCGGCGGACAGTGCGTCGTCCAAAGGAATTAACGGCCGTTTCCTTGACCCGGGTGCTGTGAGGGGCCTAATCGGCCCCCATGAGCAACCGCGCATTCATCACAGGCGTTTCGGGACTGGAACTGAGCGCGGACGAGCGCGCATTCATCGCTGCCGAGCGGCCATGGGGCTTTATCCTATTCAAACGCAACATTGAGACTCCGGCTCAAGTTGCTTCGCTGGTTGGCGAATTACGCGGTTTGATCGGCAACGCCGATGCCCCGGTCCTGATCGACCAGGAAGGCGGCCGGGTACAGCGGCTGGGACCGCCGCACTGGCCGGTCTATCCGCCGGGTGCCGTCTTTGGGGCGTTGTACGACATCGACCCCCAATTGGGCTTCAAGGCGGCCCGTTTGAGTTCACGCCTGATCGCCGCCGACCTGATCGACCTCGGAATCACCGTCGACTGCCTGCCGCTGGCGGACGTGCCGATTGCCGGCGCCGACGCGGTCATCGGCAACCGGGCCTATGGAACCGAGCCGGGCAAGGTCGCCGCGATCGCCCGCGCCGTCACCGAGGGGCTGGAGCAGGGCGGCGTTCTGCCGGTCCTCAAGCACATTCCCGGCCATGGAAGGGCCACGGCGGACAGCCATTTTCGGCTGCCGACGGTCGATACGGCCCGGGACGAGCTCGATCGGACCGATTTTGCCGCCTTCCAACCGCTGGCGGACCTGCCGATGGCGATGACCGCACATGTTGTGTTTAGCGCGCTAGACCCCGCCCATCCGGCCACGACATCTGCGACAATCATCCGGCAAGTGATTCGCGGCGTGATCGGGTTCCAGGGCTTGTTGATGAGTGATGACGTGTCCATGAATGCATTGGCGGGATCGATCGCCGAGCGGACCCGAGCCATCGCCAACGCCGGCTGCGACATGATTTTGCATTGCAACGGCAAGCTCGATGAGATGCGCGACGTCGCGCGCGAGACGCCGGAACTGACGGGCGAGGCCCTCAATCGCGCCAACCGGGCGCTGGCCTCGCGAAAGCAGCCTGAGCCGCTCGACCGGCAGGCGGCGCGGGCTGAATTGGACGGGTTGATGGATCGGGTAAGGACGGCATGACCGCGGAAATTCTATCGTTTGAAACCGGACGGCCCGCGGAAGTCACCGACAGCGAGCCCTCGCTGGTCGTCGACGTCGAGGGCTACGAGGGCCCGCTCGACCTGTTGTTGACGCTGGCGCGGCAGCAGAAGGTTGATCTGTCCAAGATTTCGATCCTGGCGCTGGCCGACCAGTATCTCATCTTCATCGA
>JBOHIT010000265.1:0-7338 GCA_050726155.1 Bradyrhizobium sp. | reverse complement strand
GGAACCGGCCGCGCGCCGCCGCGTGCGTTACGCAAGGTGGCGACGTGGACGACATTGACTCCGAGGCGCAGCGGAGGGGCTTTCGGCATTTCACTCTCTTGGATTCCTGGCAGGCGAGTTTACCCATTAACGCGGTCGACCCGTGCAACGACGGCCTTGGCGCGCAACTGGGCGATAATAGCGCTGAGATGCTTCAGGTCATAGACCTCGAGATCGATGGTCAGCTCCGTGAAATCGGGTGAGCGGCGCGACATGCTGATATTGTCGATATTGCCGTCATGTTCGGCGATCACGGTCGCGACCTGGGCGAGGCTGCCGGGCTCGTTGACGTTGTGCACGAGAATGCGCGCCGGAAACCGCTGCGGCATGGTCTCGTCGATATCCCAGCGGACGTCGAGCCAGCGCTCCGGTTCTTCCTCAAAATCCTTCAACGCCGGCGACTGGATCGGATAGATCGTGATCCCCTCGCCCGGCGAAACGATGCCGACGATGCGGTCGCCCGGCACCGCGCCGCCGTTCGGCGCGAACTTGACCGGCAGATCGGAATTGAGGCCACGGACGGGAATCACCGAGGCGGCGCGGGCCGGATGCGGCGATTGCTGCTTCAGCTTCGCCATCAAGCCCTTCTTGGCCCCGTAGCGCACCATCCGCTCTTCCTTGTAGTCCGGATACATCGCGCGCGCGACGTCGGACGCCTTCAACTCGCCGCGCCCGACGGATGCCATCACATCTTCGATCGAGACGCGCGCCAGCCGCGGCAGCGCGCCCTTCAGCTTGTCGTCGGCATATTCGATCTTGGCGCGGGCAAACAGGCGATCGACAATGCGGCGGCCAAGTCCGGCGTATTGATCGCGCACGGCGGTACGGGTCGCGCGGCGGATCGCCGCCCGCGCCTTGCCGGTAACAGCGAGCGACTCCCAGGCCGACGGCGGCGCCGACTGCGCCTGCGAGGTCAACACTTCGACCTCGTCGCCGTTCTGCAATTCGGACGACAACGGCGCGAACTTGCCGTTGATCTTGCAGCCGACCGCGCTGTTGCCGACGTCGGTATGCACGGCATAGGCGAAGTCGATCACATTGGCCTGACGCGGCAGCGCGATCAGCTTGCCCTTCGGCGTGAAGCAGAACACCTGATCGTGGAACAGTTCGAGCTTGGTGTGCTCCAGAAACTCTTCCGGATTGGCGCTTTCGGAGAGGATGCCGACGGTGTGGCGCAGCCAGGCAAAAGCGTTGGATTCGTGCTTGAGCCGCTCGGTCGGCGAGCCCATGCCCTCCTTGTAGAACGCGTGCGCGGCGATGCCGAATTCGGCGATCTGGTTCATCTCCTCGGTGCGAATCTGCAGTTCGACGCGTTGCTTGCCGGGACCGATCACGGTGGTGTGGATCGAACGATAGTCGTTCACCTTGGGCGTCGAGATGTAGTCCTTGAAGCGCCCGGGCACCACCGGCCAGGTGGTGTGCACGACGCCGAGTGCGCGGTAGCAGGCCTCGACGTCCTCCATCACGACGCGGAAGCCGTAGATGTCGGACAATTGCTCGAAGCCGACCGACTTGCGCTCCATCTTGGTCCAGATCGAAAATGGCTGCTTGCGGCGGCCATAGACCCGCGCGGTGATGCCGTTCTTCTGCAAATTCTTCGACAGCTGGGTTTCGATCTCGCCGATCAAATTCCGATTGCGCTCCGCCAGCGAGTCCAGCCGCTGCATCACCACCGAATAGGCTTCCGGATCGAGCGTAAGGAACGAGAGATCCTCGAGCTCCTCGCGCATCTCCTGCATACCCATGCGGCCGGCGAGCGGGGCATAGATGTCCAGCGTCTCCTCGGCGATCCGGCGGCGCGAGGCGTGCGGCACGAATTCAAGCGTACGCATGTTGTGCAGGCGATCGGCGAGCTTGATCAGGAGCACGCGAACGTCGTCGGCGATCGCCAGCAACAGCTTGCGCAGATTCTCGGCCTGCTTGGCCTCGCGCGAAACCAGCTCGAGCCGCTTCAGTTTGGTGAGGCCCTCGACCAGCGCACCGATCTCGTGCCCGAAGACATTGTCGATCTCCGCGCGCGTCGCCTCGGTGTCCTCGATGGTGTCGTGCAGCAGGGCTGCGACGATAGTCGCGTCGTCGAGCTTGAGCCCGGTGAGGATCGCCGCGACTTCGAGCGGATGCGAGAAATACGGATCGCCGGACGCGCGCGTTTGGCTGCCGTGCGCCTTCATGGCGTAGACATAGGCGCGATTGAGTAGATCCTCGTCGGTGTCCGGATTGTACGAGCGGACCCGCTCGACCAGATCGTATTGCCGCATCATCCGCGAGCGCGGCGATTTGGCCCTCTCGATCACGGGCGAGGCCGGCGCCACCGCGACCGAATCGGTCGCGGCCTGCATCTGCCGGGGTCTGCGACGCCAGAACGCCATCGAATCAATGCCTCCGCGCGACCTGCCTGGCCGCTGCAAGAATGCCTCAAGAATATCTAATGCGATTTCTGACGATGCTGCACCCAGTTGGGGCAGCAAACGATCAATTTCGCATGGCTTGGGCCCATTGTGATGCCGACCCCATCGCGAGGCTACAGCCAAACGAGGTCGGCCATGTCGGGCCCATCCACCAAGCACGTATCCTAACCCAAAAAATGTCAACAAAAGCAAAGGCCCGGACAAATGTCCGGGCCTTTGACAAATCAGAAAGTTCGGGGCGTCCCGAAAGACGGGTCTATTCGTCTTCTTCGGGTTGCTCTTCCGGCGGCGCCAGGCCCTCGAGCCCCTTCAGGAGCTCTTCCTCGGTCATGCGCTCGACCGCGACCTCGGTGTCGTCGGCATCGACGCTGGCGCCGGCCGAGCCGATCAAAGGCACGGTGTCGGGCTCAGGCTCATCGACTTCGACAAATTTCTGCAGGGAATGAACGAGTTCCTCGCGCAGGTCTTCCGGGGAGATCGAGGAGTCGGCGATTTCCCGCAGCGAAACGACCGGATTCTTGTCGTTGTCGCGATCAACCGTGAGTTGTGATCCGGACGAAATCATACGGGCGCGATGTGCTGCCAGCAGAACCAGGTCGAACCGGTTGTCGACCTTATCAATGCAATCTTCCACGGTGACGCGCGCCATAGACTGTCGCTCCGTTAAATGGGGCCCAATATGTTGGTTATGAGGGCTAGTTATAGGGGTGGATGGCGTTTCGCAAGACAAAATTTGTGATTTGCCTTCTTAATGGGCTCTGCTAACCCAATCCCCGGGGCCAGAAGGCCGGAGCGTCCGGAGACGGCGGGACACCGTCCAGGACAAGAAATCTCTCCTTGAAACGTCAAAAGTCTAGGTTTTTCGCCCTCGCCTCACCATAATTGCAGTGGTGACTGTCGTGGGGAAAGATTCACCGAACTTTAGGCAGCCGAACTGGAAATCGCGCGCGGTCGATGATCGCTGCGCTAAAAACGTTAACAACAACGCGAGAACCCTTTGATGTCACCCGTTTCCAACAAGATCGCGCTCTTCATCGATGGCGCCAATCTCTATGCAACTGCAAAGACGCTCGGCTTCGACATCGACTACAAGCGCCTTCTCAAGGAATTCCAGAGCCGCGGTACGCTGGTGCGAGCGTTCTACTACACGGCGATTATCGAGGATCAGGAATATTCCTCGATCCGTCCACTGATCGACTGGCTCGACTACAACGGCTACACCGTGGTCACCAAGGCAACCAAGGAATTCATAGACGCCAGCGGTCGCCGCAAGGTGAAAGGCAATATGGATATCGAACTCGCAGTCGATGCCATGGAGCTCGCCGAGCATGTCGATCAGATCGTGTTGTTCTCCGGCGACGGCGATTTTCGCTCCCTGGTTGAAGCGGTGCAGCGCCGCGGCGTTCGCGTCACGGTAGTGTCGACGATTTCGAGCCAGCCGCCGATGATCGCCGACGAGCTGCGGCGCCAGGCCGACGTCTTCACCGACCTGGTCGAACTGCAATCCAAGCTCGGCCGCGATCCGTCCGAGCGCCCCGCGCCGCGCGAGCCCCGTCATCACGCCCCGCAATTTCTGCAGCGTGCGACCACCATGGCGCCGCGGGCCGCTGGCGATGACGGGTTCGACGATTGAGAATGATCCGGTGCACTGCCAGTCACCTCTGGATAGATGACTAGCCTCGCCGCCTTTTCCGCTATCGGACCCGATCGCAACTGCCCGCTTTGCCCGCGGCTCGCCGAGTTTCGCGCGCAGGCCCGCGCACGCGAGCCAGGCTGGCACAATGCCCCGGTGGCCTCGTTCGGCGATCCAAAGGCCCGGCTGCTGATCGTGGGCCTCGCGCCCGGCATGCAGGGCGCCAATCGCACCGGCCGCCCCTTCACCGGCGACTACGCCGGCGACCTGCTCTATGCCACATTGCTGGAATATGGCTTTGCCAAGGGCGTCTATCAGGCGCGGCCTGACGACGGATTGCGGCTGGTCGACTGCATGATCAGCAATGCCGTGCGTTGCGTGCCGCCGCAGAACAAGCCGCTGCCGGCCGAGATCAACACCTGCCGGCAATTCCTGATTCCGACCATCGCCGCCATGCCTCGGCTGCGCGCCATCGTGGCGCTCGGCCGCATCGCCCATGAATCGACGGTGAAAGCCCTCGGCCTTCGCAACGCCGCCACTCCCTTTGGGCACGGTGCCGTGCATATCGCCGGCTCGCTCAGGCTTTACGACAGCTATCACTGCTCGCGCTACAACACGAATACGCGCGTGCTGACGCCGGAAATGTTTCGCAGCGTGTTTGCTCGCGTAAGAGCGGATCTGGATAAGAGCTAAACCGGGTTCGCCTTCAGCCACGCCAGCACGTCGCCGGCATTCCGGTCCGGCGGAAACACCGGATAGAACACGTGGCTGATGCGCCCGTTGTCGACGATCAGCGCCAGCCGCTTGATCAGCGTCAGCCCCGCCACATCCATCGTCGGCAATTTCAGCGCACGCGTCAGCGCCAGCTTCTCATCGGACAGCACCGGAAACGGCAAATGCAGCCGTGAAGCCATCTCGGTCTGGTAGACGTTGCTTTGCGTCGACAGGCCGAACACGTGCCTGGCACCGGCGCCCTTCAACTCGGCAAACAGATCGCGGAACGAACAGGTTTGCGGCGTGCAGCCGCGTGCACCGGGAATCATGTCCCAATCATCGACCAGGCTGATCTTGCCGGGCTCGCCGGTGCGGGGATAGGCGAACACGACGGTCCGGCCCGGCAATGCCGACAGCGTGACCGACGTGTCGTCGGTCGCGACCAGGCTGAGCGGCGGGATCGTCAAGCCGGCGAGATGGTTCGCCGCGCCATCGTCCGTCGGCGCCGGGATCTTGCTCCAGTCGACTTCGAGCAGGTTTTTCTGGTTCATTTCCACTCTCCATTCGTCGTCATTGCGAGCGAAGCAAAGCAATCCATGCGGCCGCAAGGAAGATGGATTGCTTCGTCGCAAGTGCTCCTCGCAATGACGGGATAGATATCAGCCTCTAGCCCCGCGCCCGCATCAGGCGGCCTTTTTCCCGGCCCCAGTCGCGTTTCTTTTCAGTCTCGCGCTTGTCGTGCAGCTTCTTGCCCTTCGCCACCGCCAGCAGCAGCTTGGCGCGGCCGCGTTCGTTGAAATAGAGCTTGAGCGGAATCAGCGTCATGCCGTCGCGATCGACCGCGCCCATCAGCTTGTTGATTTGCTTGCGGTGCAACAGCAGCTTGCGCGGCCGCTTCGGCTCATGGTTGAAGCGGTTGGCCTGCAGATATTCGGGAATATTGGCGTTGATCAGCCAGATCTCGCCGTCCTTGGTGTCCGCATAGGATTCCGCAATCGTGGTCTTGCCGTTGCGGATCGACTTCACTTCGGTGCCGGTCAGTGCAATGCCGGTCTCGATGGTGTCCTCGATCGCGTAGTTGAACCGGGCCTTGCGGTTTTCGGCGACGACCTTGATCGGGCGCTCATTCTTCTCAGCCATCATTCAAACCTCTGGACGTTGTCCCTGGAAAGCAGCGACAACGCCCATGTCGTCGGTATCGCGCTTCAAGCCTTTTTAAGCAGATCGCGAATCTCGGTCAGCAGTTCTTCCTCGCGGGTCGGCTTCGGCGGAGCCGCTGGAGCAGCTTCCTCCTTGCGCTTCATCTTGTTCATCGCTCTGATAATCATGAACAGCACGAAGGCGACGATGGCAAAGTTCAGCGTCAACGTCAGGAAATTGCCCCACGCCAGCACCGCACCCTGTTTCTTGGCGTCGGCCAGATTACCCGCCGTGACCGCCTTCGAAAGACCAGTGAAATAGTTGGAGAAATCGAGGCCCCCGGTGATCGCGCCGATGACGGGCATGATGATGTCACCGACCATCGAAGTTACGATAGCCCCAAAGGCGGCACCGATGATAACGCCAACCGCCAGGTCGACAACGTTACCCTTCATGGCGAAGTCACGAAATTCCTTGAGCATCGACGATTCCTCCCTGGTACTTCTGCCGCTGCAAGCAACGGCTCCAATCCAGCCCCCGTTCAGGACTGAAACTCAGTTGATCAGGCCGGCATGGACCATCGCGTCGCGGATCACCTTACCGGTCGGCGGCGTCACATTCATCAGCGGCAAGCGGACTTCCTCTTGCAGCCGTCCCAGCAGCTTGAGGCCATGCTTGGCTCCCGCGAGGCCCGGCTCCTTGAAGATGGCATCGTGCAGCGGCGTCAACCGGTCTTGAACCTTCAGTCCGGTCGCGTAATCGCCCTTCAGGACGGCGGACATCAGCTCGGCGCACAGTTTTGGCGCCACGTTGGCGACCACGGAAATGCAACCATGTCCGCCCGCCGCCATATAGGCCAGCGCCGTCATGTCCTCACCGGACAGCTGGATAAAATCCGGTCCCATCGCATGGCGTTGCTGCGACACCCGGGCGAGATTCGCGGTGGCGTCCTTGACCCCGGCGATGTTCTTCAACTCGAACAACCGGGTCATAGTATCGACGGACATATCGACGACGGAGCGCGGCGGAATGTTGTAGATGATGATCGGGATACCGATCGCGTCGTTCACCGCCTTGAAGTGCTGATACATCCCTTCCTGGGTGGGCTTGTTGTAGTACGGCGTCACGACCAGTACGGCATCGGCGCCGGCCTTCTCGGCATGGATAGCCAGATCGATGGCCTCGCGCGTGGAGTTCGAGCCCGCGCCGGCGATAACCGGCACGCGCCCCTTCGCCTCATCGAGACACAACTCGACCACCCTGTGATGTTCATCATGGCTGAGGGTCGGGCTTTCCCCGGTGGTGCCGACCGGCACCAGACCGTGTGACCCCTGCTCGATCTGCCAGCTTACGAGGCCTCGGAAGGCCGCTTCATCGAGCGAGCCGTTCTTGAATGGCGTGACC
>JBOHIT010000264.1:0-3800 GCA_050726155.1 Bradyrhizobium sp. | reverse complement strand
CGCTGTCGGCTCTCACCGGGTCGCCCGGCCTGAAACTCCGTGCTAGCGAAAACATCGGCAAGGACACACTAACGATCTACGAGCGCACTTAGATGTTTACTGGAATAGTCACCGATATCGGCGAGATCGCCAGCCTGACGCCAACGGCGCAGGGGCAGTTGCATCGCTTGCGCATCGTCTGCCGCTACGATCGCTCGACCATCGCCGACGGCGCCTCGATCGCCTGCAACGGCGTCTGCCTCACCGTGGTCGCTTCCGGCGTCGAGGGCGGCAAAACCTGGTTCGATGTCGATGCCGCGGCAGAAACGCTGGGCATGACCACGGCCAAGCACTGGGCCAACGGCACCAAACTCAATCTAGAGCGCGCACTCAAGATCGGCGACGAACTCGGCGGCCATATCGTGGCCGGGCATGCCGACGGCATCGCCAGCATCGTCAAGCGCGACGATCTGCCCGATATGGCCCGGTTCGAACTGCGGACCACGCGGGAACTGGCGCGCTTCATCGCCACTAAAGGCTCGATCACGCTGGATGGCGTCTCGCTGACCGTGAATACGGTCGAAGAGGTCGTGTTTTCGGTGCTGATCATTCCCCATACGCTCAGCGTCACGACGCTTGGGGCCTGGCACGCGGGCAGCGAGGTCAATATCGAGGTCGATCTGATGGCCCGCTACGCGGCGCGACTGTCGGAAATGAAGTAAGTTAGCTTGGCATTGGCCGCCGCTGCGCCTAAAACGCAGCACACTGACACAATTCCGATTGGTAACGTAATGGCAGACGCACGGCGCGCACCCCTGAAGGACCAGACCGATATATCAGGCGCGCGCGCGCTGATCGTCGAGGCGCGCTTCTACGACGACATCCAGGACGCACTGCTGGAAGGCGCGGTCACTGAACTCAAGGCCGCCGGCGTCACGCATGACGTCATCACCGTTCCCGGCGCGCTGGAGATCCCGGCCGCGATCGCGATTGCGATCGATGCGGCCGAGAAGAACGGAAAACCCTATGACGCCGCGATCGCACTCGGCTGCGTGGTGCGGGGCGACACCATTCATTTCGAGATCGTTTCGATGGAATCCTCGCGCGCGTTGATGGATCTCGCCGTCGCCAGAAAATTCCCACTCGGCAACGGTATCATCACCGTCAACACGGAGGCGCAGGCCTGGGCGAGGGCGCGCGCCAGCGAACTCAACAAGGGCGGCGACGCTGCACGTGCGGCGCTCGCCATGCTGCGGATAAAACGCCGGCTGGCAAAGGCGTCGTGATGGCAGACAGCAAGAAGCCAGCCCCCAAAAATCCGGACAAGAAGGCCAATCGGCGCGGCGCAGCACGGCTCGCCGCCGTGCAGGCGCTGTACCAGATGGATATCGGCGGCGCGGGGATCAACGACATCTTCGCCGAGTTCGAGAGCCACTGGCTCGGCAACGAGGTCGAGGGCGACAAATATTTGCCGGCCGAAGCCGCATTCTTCCGTGACGTCGTGTCGGGCGTGGTGCGGGATCAAGCCAAGCTCGATCCCCTAATCGACGATGCGCTGCAAAAAGGTTGGCCGCTGCAGCGGATCGACGCGATTCTGCGCGCGGTGCTGCGGGCGGGTTCCTACGAACTCGAACATCGCAAGGACGTGCCCGGCCGCGTTGTCGTCTCCGAATATGTCGATGTCGCGCACGCCTTTGTCGAAAAGGACGAGACCGGCATGGTGAACGCGGTGCTCGACCAGATCGCGCGGCAATTTCGCGCCGACGAGTTCGCGCGTGGGTAGATAGGACAATGACCTTGGCCGTAGCCGTCATCCTGAGGTGCCGTAGCGAAGCGGAGGCCTCGAAGGGTGGCGGCGTGCCCCTGATACTGCATCTCGGCCGTGCATCCTTCGAGGCTCGCAAGAGCTCGCACCTCAGGATGACGGGATGACGGACAGCAACAAACTCACGTCCGGCGAAGACTCGCTGATCGCGCGTTATTTTCGGCCGATCGCGACCGACCCGGGCGCCTTCAATCTCGACGATGATGCAGCCGCCCTGAAGCCGATCGGCGACGACATCGTGGTGACGACGGACGCCATCGTCGAGGGCGTGCATTTCCTCGCCGACGACCCGCCCGATACGATTGCGCGCAAGGCGCTGCGGGTGAATCTCAGCGATCTCGCGGCCAAGGGCGCGGTGCCGGCCGGCTTTGTCCTGACGCTGGCGCTGCGCGAAACCGACGAGGCCTGGCTCAAACCGTTCGCCGCAGCCCTCGGCGAGGATGCGGCGCAATTCGGCTGCCCGCTGCTCGGCGGCGATACCGTATC
This sequence comes from Bradyrhizobium sp., assembly GCA_050726155.1. Lineage (GTDB taxonomy): Bacteria > Pseudomonadota > Alphaproteobacteria > Rhizobiales > Xanthobacteraceae > Bradyrhizobium. The sequence continues at coordinate 1,510 of JBOHIT010000264.1, read as the reverse complement.
GACGCCGGGTCCCTTGATGATCTCGATCACGGCGTTTGGACGGGTGCCCGCCGGCAAGATGGTTCACCGCAGCGGCGCCAAGCCCGGCGACCGCGTGATGGTGACGGGCACCATCGGCGATGCTGCGCTCGGGCTTGCTGTCCTTGGGGGTGGAAAGGTCCACGCCGCGGTGAGCGATGCGGCCGCCCGCGATCTCTTGACCGGACGCTATCGTGTGCCGCAGCCGCGCACAGCACTTGCTGAAATCATTCGCGACCATGCAAGTGCAGCGATGGACGTGTCCGACGGGCTCGCCGGCGATCTCACCAAGCTGTGCGGCGTATCCGGTGTTTCGGCCGCGATCGACGTCGCATCGATCCCGCTGTCGGATGCCGCACGCGGCTTGCTGTCGCGTGGTGTCGTTGACATCGAAACGTTGATCGCCGGTGGCGACGATTACGAGATCCTGTGCACGGTCGCCGAAGATCGCGTCGATGCATTCGTGCAGGCCGCGCAGCATGCCGGTGTGGCGATCAGTTCGATCGGCATGGTGGTCGCGGGAACCGACACGCCGACGTTTTTGGACGGGCGGGGCGACGAAATCGCGCTGAAGCGGCGTTCCTACAGCCATTTTTGAGGGGGGCGTGGTCGCCTCGCGTGCCTTTATTTCCCGCCAGCCATTGCAATTTCCCCGGGAAATCGATAGTTGTGCGCGCATTCGATTACCGCCGTGCCTTTTTGAACGCGCCTGTTAGGGCATCTTCCAGAGACATCGTCGAGATTGGATTTGAATCCGTGCGATCGCCGTACGGAATGAAAGCCTGCGTGCTTTGGAGAAGATAAAATGGCTACGGGAACAGTGAAGTGGTTCAACGGTCAAAAGGGTTTTGGCTTCATTCAGCCGAACGACGGCAGCAAGGATGTGTTCGTTCACATCAGCGCCGTTGAGCGCGCCGGTCTGAGCGGTCTGGCTGAAGGTCAGAAGGTCGAGTTCGAACTCAAGACCGACAAGATGCGGGGCAAGGTCAGCGCAGAGAACCTGCAGCTGGTCTAAGACCTTCGAAACGGTCGTTTCACGGATGTACTGAAATGGATCGCGGGCCCGCTCGACCCCCAAGGGGGTGGGCGGGCTCGTGTGTTTTGGATCATTGAATAAGCAAGTCACGGTATTGACAGAGTACTCTATACAATAGAGTAATGGTGTTTGCGGCTGTTTGCGTTGGCAAATGGAGGGACGCGATGCACCGGAATTTGTCGTTACGCGATTGCCCTGATGCGCTCGCGTCGCACGGCTTGAACGCCCGGAGAAGCCGGGCGCTAACGCATCTGCGGTTGTGTGTGATGATTGCCTGCTCCACGTTCGGGGCTGCGATCGGACAGGGCCATGCCCGCGAGCCAGAGCAGCTCACGTTTCAATCTGCTTCCTATGCGGACTTTCGCCAGCTGCAATTGCGCGAACCCGCGCCATCGACGGTCACGGTTTCTGCGACCCTGAGCTTCCCCGATGATGCCAGGGAGCGATATCCCGCGA
>JBOHIT010000263.1:0-7216 GCA_050726155.1 Bradyrhizobium sp. | reverse complement strand
GTGCTGCGCTCATAACGGTCTGGTTGCAGGTTCGAGTCCTGCCGGGCCCACCAGTATCTACCGGGTTTTTTTGGCCGGCCCACGGTGACGATCTAAGTCAACCACCGATTTGACCACCAATTCGTTCTTGCTTCGGTCATTTTTTGTTATCGCTCTGGCGGCCTCCTTCATGAAATCCGGATGGTGATGACGCCGCCAAATACTGATTATCGCGCACCGGCGGTCGCAAAATAGCTATTGCACTAAACCGCTATCGCGGTACCGCTCGCGGTTACGTTGTGCACGTCACATCAGCGCTGAGCCTGCTGCTTCCGGATCTTCTTCACGCGATGCTTCTGGTAGTCGATCACGGCTGCTGCGAAGGGAAGTGTGCGAGCGACGCGCAAGTGCGTCAGTGAGGCGACCACCATGCTGCCGCCGGCCGGGCGCATGTGGCAGAGGATGCCCCCTTCGACACCGGCGTGTGAGACGGCCGACACCGTCTCGGTGGTCTTGACAGCGACCGGCTTTTGTTGTCGCGCAAGTTGAGTAATCAGTTCCGGCGTCAGTTCGATCTCGAACGGCAGCGCCGCCTTCAATACGGCAACCAGTTCACGCGCTTTCTCCGGCTTATCCAGCATCGTCGTCACCCAGCGTTCGCGGCCTCTGGATCACCGCCAAAGGCACCATCAGGGAATGGCTCAACAGAGCCATTCCTCATATGTCGCACAAGATTAGTTTCGCGACATGAGAGTTGACACTTGTCAATCTTGCTGTTGCTGCCGGGTCGACATAGCAATGCTCAACAGACTTGCAACCTCTAAGAGGCTTGCCAGCTAATACAGCTTTCTGGTGTTGATGAACGTATCAACAGTCCCGTCTGCAGAATTGACGAATGTGATATCTTTCGGGTCGCGTCGAGGCGTATCCACCGACAGGAATACGAATGGTTCCTCAATAACAGTCAGGCCATGCACCGTATTCTTCTTGAAGAATACCAGTTGCCCAGGAGAAACTTCAACGGGGGCTGACGATCCCATGAAAATCGTGCCTTTGCCCGAAAGAACGAAAAGGTACTCGTCGCATGTAGCATGATAGTGCGCGGGCACATTGCGATAGATCCGAAAGACCCGACAACTCGCTTCTGGTTCATCGGTGAGGCGGGTATCGACCAACATCGTCTCCGCTGTGGCGGGCAGACGTTTGATGATCTCATTCAGATCGAACGTTCGATACGATTCTGACGACATAAAATACTCCTAACGCACATCATCAGCCAATCTCTTCGACGAACTAACGTTTCAATCAATACCCTCGCATCGCTGCATGTGCAGTGTTTTGTGGGGAGTACGCTGACGACCACGCAACATTCGCCGTTGAGACAGCGCATGCTGGACGACATGACCATGCGCAACATGTCACCGAACACACAAAAAGTCTACACCTATGCCGTCGCTGGCTTTGCGCGGTTTCCATCACCAGTCCCCGGACAAGCTCGGCCTTCCAGCGTCAACGGCGAACCGTTGAGCAATCCACGCGCCGCAATGCGTCCGGCGCCGACGCGGCGAAGTCCAATACGAAACGTTCCGCTCGCAATTCCCGGCGGAATTGTTGGCGAAACAGCGCCTCGACGTCGGGTTCGTCATCCACGACGAGAACCAATACTGCCACGTTGGCCTCTAGCTTTTTCCGGTGCTTGCAAGGTTGGCCGCCCGCGGCAACACGATCGTGAACTCGGTGAATTGCCCAGGCTCCGTGTCCACCTCTATCCTGCCGCCGTGTTGTTTGACGATGATGTCGTGGCTCATCGAAAGACCAAGCCCGGTGCCTTCTCCCGCCGGTTTGGTCGTGAAGAACGGGTTGAACATTTTTTCTTTCACCTCCGGCGGGATGCCGGTACCGTTGTCGCGTATGCGTATCTCGATGTGGTTGCCGAGATTTTTGGTGGCAGCGCTGAGCACCGGCTCGAAATCCGCCTCCCCGTTCTCGGCTTCACGCTTGCTCGCGGCATAAAACCCGTTCGAGATCAGATTGAGCAAGGCGCGAGTGATTTCCTGCGGGAACAGCTCTATCACGCCGGCGTCCGGATCCAGGTCGCGTTGCAACGTGATATTGAAACCCGGTTTCTCGGCACGGGCGCCGTGATAGGCGAGATTGAGGCTCTCGTCCAACAGCACGTTGATATCGACCGCCCGCTGCTCGCCTGAACCTTCCCGGGAATGCAGCAGCATGTTCTTGACGATGGAATCGGCGCGCTTGCCGTGCTGAACGACCTTTTCGAGGTTGCTTTTCAGGAGTTCGCGGATTTCATCCAGCTCCTTTCGTCGGCCGGCCTCGTCGAGCGCCGGATTTTCAAATATTTCGGTCATCTCGTCGATGAGTTCGACCGACAGCGCCGAGAAGTTGTTGACGAAATTCAGTGGGTTCTTGATCTCGTGCGCGATGCCGGCGGTGAGCTGGCCGAGCGAGGCCAGCTTTTCGGTCTGCACCAGGCGATCCTGCGCGCTGCGAAGCTCGTCGAGCGACTGGGATAGTTCGCGGGTCCGCTCCTGAACCTGTCTGAACAAGTTCACATTGGAAATGGCGATCACGGCCTGATCGGCGAAGGTCTTCAGCATTTCGACATGATGATCGGCGAAGGGGCCCTGCTCGACCCGCGTGGCTCCGATGACGCCGATGGCCTCGCCGTCGAGCAGCAGCGGGACCCACAACGCGCTGCGCCATCCCCGCTGGCGCACTATCGTCAACTGATCGGATTGACCGGCAAGTTCCACTTCGGCGTCGACAATCCTGTGTATCTCGCCCCGGCGGACAGCATCGCTATAAGTGAATCCCGACAGCGGTCGGGGATAGAAAGCTCCGAGCGCCGCATCCGCCGCAGGCGTAGTCGGCGTAAACGCCGACAAGTGAACGACATCATTGATGATGCTCACGACGGTCGTTGCAAATCCACCGACAAGGTGGTTGGAGCGCTCGGCGATAGCCTGGAAGACGGGTTGCACGTCATCGGGCGAACTGGCGATGACCTTCAGGATTTCCGCGGTCGCGGTTTGCCGCTCCAGCGCCTCCTTGGTCTCGTTGAACAGCCTCGTGTTTTCGATGGCGATCACCGCTTGATCGGCGAAGGTCGACAGCAGATTGATTTGCTTGTCATTGAACGGACGCACTTCGGTACGGCGCAGCAGGATCGCGCCGATACTCTCGTTCCCACGCAGCAAGGGCACGGACAGAACGGTATGAATAGTCGAGCCGGTGCTTTGGCCCATGGCTCTGGCATCCGGAAACTCGGCACCCTCACCGGAGAGCATGTCGTGAACATGCACAGGCTTTTGGTCCACAAAGGCGCGTCCGGCGGTCCAATCGCGGCTGATCGGCCATTTGTCGATCTTGACGGGGATGGGACCGGAATGCGCGCTGAACCGGAGATGTTCCTCGTCTTTCAACAGGACGACTGCATCGTTGGCTTCGCAAAGCTCTCGCGCACTCTCGACGATCTCTTTAAGAACCGGTTCGACATCGGCGGGTGAAGAGGCGATCACCCTCAGAACATTGCTGCTCCCGGTCTGGTAAGCCAGCGCCTCCCTGGTCTCGTTGAACAGCCGCGTGTTTTCGATCGCGATCACGGCCTGATCGGCAAAGGTTGCGACCAGCTCAATCTGTTTCTCGGTAAAGGCGCCGGGCTCGCTGCGATTCAGCGATAGCGCACCAACAAGCCGGCCTTCGCGCAACAGCGGCACCGCAAGCGTCGCGCGGTAGCGCGCGCGGCTCTGCTCGCCGGTCAGGCCATAAGCCGGATCGGCCAGCACGTCCGGAATGCAGACAGGTTTCAGGGAGGCTCCGGCGCGCCCGATCGCGGAGGGATGGCCGGGCATCAACGGGCGGCGTTCGAGCATTTCGTGAACTTCGGGCGGAAAGTTCCAACTGGCAAGGATGCGGAACACGTTGCCATCGTAGCGGAAGAACATCGTCTGCTCGGATCCGCACAGCCGCGCGGCGGTATCCGAGATGGCCTGAAGCACGGGATTCAGGTCCGAAGGCGAACGGCTGATGACCGCGAGGACTTCGCTGGTCGCGGTCTGCTGCTCCAGCGCCTCGCCGAGGTCGCGCGTCCTGGCCTGCACCTCGTTGAACAGCCGGGTGTTCTCGATCGCAATCACAGCCTGGTCCGCAAAGGTCTGAAGCAGCTGGACGTGGTGGGCAGCGAACCTGCCGGCCTCCAAGCGCGTGACGCTGATGATGCCGATCGTCACCCCGTCATGCAGCAAAGGAACGAACAGCACGCTGCGAAAGCCGCGCAACCTTAGTATTTCCCGCAACACGGGATGATCGGCCCATTCGATTTCAGCGTCGGGGATTTCGACGATCTCGCCCTTGCGGATCTGGTCAGCCCACGGCGCCTCGGACAACGGCCGGGGAAACGATGCCTGCATCGCCGCATCGGCCTCCGGGCTGGTTCGCGTGAAGGCCATCAGGTGCATGGCGTCGTCGATGATGCTGTAAACTGCGGACGTCATGCCGTCGATCAGCCGGTTCGATCGCTCCGCGATGGCCTCGAACACCGGCTGCACGTCGGAGGGCGAGCTGGCAATCACCTTCAAGATGTCAGCAGTTGCCGTTTGCCGCTCCAGCGCTTGCTGGGTCTCGTTGAACAGCCGCGCGTTCTCGATCGCGATCACGGCTTGGTCGGCGAAGCTTTGCAGCAGGGCAAGCTCATCGTCGGTGAATGGCAACAGCCGGTCCCGGAAAACGATGAGAGCGCCGATTGCCTTGTCCTCACGCCGGAGCGGCGTGCCGGACACGGTGCGGGCGCCTCCGGCCCGCGCATGGGGCAGGCCGGGAAAGTCGAACATCGAGGGATCGAGACGGTCGAGGTCCGGGATGTGGATCTGCCTGGACTCGGCCACCACCGTGCCCGGCAGGTTTCGGCCGCCGACCTTGATATTGGACCGGAGATAGACCGAGCCCACACGCTTGGCTATGGCGCCGACGCGGTACTCCTGCGTGAACTCGCTGCCTTCAGCAAGCTGGATCGCGACGCTGGACGCCTTGAACAGGCGCGCGGTCGTCTCGGCGATCAACTGCAACGGCCCCGCGGCATCCCCCGATGCGTTGGCAACCGCGCGGAGGATTTCGGCGCTTGCCTCCTGTTGCATCCGCGCGGCTTTCAATTGCCGTTTCAGCCGCGCCGTCTCCGACCCGAGGGAAGATTTCTGCTTGCGGGGATCGGTCTTGGCCGGTTTCGGCTTGCGCAACCCGGGCTTGTGAGCTTTGGCGACGCCGGATTTGCGCACCCGCAGCCCGCCGCGATCGGCCATCGTGCCACGCTTTCCTGTTTTTTTCCTGGTCTCGGCCATTCGTCGTGCCCCCGGTCAAACTACCCGATCCGGGCGCGGGCGCAAATGTCTGCGAGACACGGATTGATGTCTGAAATGGGTCTTGGCCGTGTAAACGTTTTCACACAGCCAAGGTCAACCGCGGCCTCAAGTATGACAGCAAGCGCCTCGATGCGGGCGGCATTGTCGTTCTGGTCACGTCCGTTCAGAAAACACAGACATGGCACGCCCGTGCCTCATTCGATCACCTCGTCAGCGCGCAGCAACACCGCCGGCGGTATCTCGACGCCGAGCACCTTGGCGGTCTTCAGGTTGATGACCGTCTTGAACCGCGTCGGCTGCTCGATCGGGATGTCGCCTGGATTTGCGCCCTTCAATATCCTGTCGACGAAAACAGCGCCGCGGCGAAACATTGCGGTGAAGTCCACCCCGAAACCCACCAGTGCGGCGCCGCGGGAGGCGAGAATGGGTGGGGCAATCGACGGCACGCGGCACTTGTCGACAATCGCGGCGACCAAGGAAGCGTTGGTGACAAACGCATTGGCTTCCGTGATCACGAGGCCGTCCATGGAGGTGGAGCCCACGACTGACAGCGTGCTTTCGAGGTCGCCGGGGATGCTAACCTCGATCGGTCGCAGCTCTACCTTCAACGCTTGCGCTGCGGTCGTCATCGCGCTCATTGTACTGTCGTTCAGGGGGTTCCCTCGTTGCAAAAGCACCCCTGCGCGGGCCATCGAGGGCGCAAGGCTCGCAAGAATTTCTAACCGCTTGGCGGCCGTTTCTGTAAGGAAAAAGGTTTGTCCCGTTATGTTGCCGCCGGGACGAGCCAAGTTGGCAGCAAGGCCTATGGTCACCAGATCGGGGCCTGTGATCATCACAGTCGGAATCTTTGCCGTCGCGCGGTGAGCGGCAAGAATCCCTTGAAATGTAGCTGTCACGAGAACGTCGACATCGAGGGCGACCAGTTCAGCCGCCAGCGCCGGCAGCCGGCCGTCGTCGCCGCCGGCGTCGCGATATTCGACATGAACGTTCTCGCCCTCAACCCAGCCGAGATCGCGAAGCCCCGCGAGAAAAGCTTCTACCTCCAAATTTCGCGGCGGGGGGAGGAAAAGGCCGATGCGGGCGATTCGCTTCGCTTGCTGAGCGCGTGCCGCCAAAGGCCACGCCAATGCCCCACCAGCCAGAGTAATGAATTCGCGTCGTTTCATTGCCACTCTCAATCTCATGCCCTCGGATTGGCAGGCCACTACGAGCGCGCGCGAACCGGGCTCCCCTACCCGCGGTATCTCCACGGCGTGCCACCCACCGCGGTCTCGTCAATCGTCCACTGCGGCAACGCCAGCCCCGGTGTGACATCGGTGAACACCATGCGCACGCGGGTGCCGATGCCTACCCGCTCGACTTCGGCTTTCGGCGCGAGCACGCCGTCCGGCCGCACCAGATTGCCGATCACGCGCAGCCCCTCCTCCCTGGTCGGCATGCCGCTCTGCGTGTCCAGTTCAACCAGCAGCACGAGATAGGGCGTGTACTGCTTGAAAGCAGGTTGAATGGCATGATGGACTTCGGTGTAGGAATGCACGGTGCCGCGACCCTCGACCGATACCCATTCCGAATCCAGCCCGCTGCACCAGGGGCACGCCGTTGTCGGTGGATAGCGAAGCAGCTTGCATGAGGCGCAGCGCTGGAGACGGAAATCGTGCTTCGCACAATAGGCGAAATAGTTGAGGTTCTCATGGTCGAGATCATTGATCTCAAGCGGCATGCCGAGATATTGCGCTGAAATCATTGCCCTACCCCTTCCGCATCACCATGGCCGATCCCGTTCCGGGCATCGCCCAACCGAGATTGGCTGACACCTCGGCGTTCCTCACCTGGCGACAACCGCCTTCGCGATGATCGTAGGT
>JBOHIT010000262.1:0-8700 GCA_050726155.1 Bradyrhizobium sp. | reverse complement strand
GACCAGCCATGTCGCATTCTGCAGGCAATCGGTGAAGTAGGATTTGTCACCGTCCTTGCGGATCGTCTTCGACAGCTCAGTGTAATAGACCTGATTGACCAGCACGCGCGGCAACGTGTCGCTGTTGAGTTCGACATGCCAGCCGCCGTCCGGGCCCGGCCGGACATAGACGTCGGGCACCATGGTTTGCGTCCGCGCCGAGCCGAACTTGAGGCCGGGCTTGGGATCGAGCCGGCGGATTTCGCCGATCATATCGGTGATGTCTTCGTCGTCGACGCCGCACAATTTGCGCAGCGACGCGATGTCGCGCTTGGCCAGCAAATCCAGATGCTCGACCAGCGCCTGCATCGCAGGATCGTAGCGATTGAGTTCACGGAGCTGGATTGCGAGGCATTCGCTCAAATTGCGCGCACAGACGCCGGGCGGGTCGAACTTCTGCAGCACCGCGACAACAGCCTCGACATCGGCTTGCGAGGCGCCGAGCCGCTCGGCGGCTTGTCCGAGATCCGACGGCAGATAACCGGCATCGTCGACCAGATCGATCAGGTACTGGCCGATCATGCGCTGCACCGGCCCTGGGAAGGCCACCGCCAGTTGTTCGGCGAGATGGCTGCCGAGGGTGACTTCGGCGGCGACAAAGGCTTCCAGATTGTAGTCGTCGTCGTTCGACGCGCCGCCGCCCCATTCGGTATAGGCGGTGGGCGCGGCATCCTGCGCCGCGCGGGCTGCCGCTTCCGCGGGCTCCTCGGTGAAGACGTTGTCGAGCGGGGTGTCCAGCCTCTGCTCGATTTCGGTGCGGCTGCCGAGATCGCGGTTCAGCCAGTCTTCCTGGCCGGCCTCGAACTGGCCTGGCTCAAAACTGTCGCCCGTGGACCCGCCGGCCATATCGCCCGGCTCGCCGCCGCCGGCTTCGTCGCCATAGCTCTGGGAATCGCCGGAATTAGAGAACTCAGCCCGTTCCGGGACAGGTTCGCCCCTGACCGGGGTCTCGGGGCCATCGTTGGCCCGTTCCAGCAGCGGATTGCGCTCCAGCTCCTCTTCGACGAAGGCCGAGAGGTCGAGATTCGACAGTTGCAGCAGCTTGATCGCCTGCATCAGCTGCGGCGTCATCACCAGCGACTGCGACTGGCGGAACTCTAGTCTCTGCGTCAAAGCCATGGAAAAAAGAACCGATCCACTGAAAGTTGGTCCGATTCTTGCTTATCCTAGTCCAAAGCCGATGTACACGGCTTGACGTCCGCTAAAAAAGGGCTAGAGGCGGAATTCCTCGCCAAGGTAAAGACGGCGTACATCCGGATCGTTGACGATTTCCTCCGGACTGCCCTCGGTCAAGATTTCCCCGGCATAAACGATATAGGCGCGGTCGGTCAGGCCGAGCGTTTCGCGCACATTGTGGTCGGTGATCAGGACGCCGATGCCGCGATTGGTGAGATGGCGAACCAGGTCCTGAATATCGCCGACCGCGATCGGATCGATGCCGGCGAAGGGTTCGTCGAGCAGCATGTAATTCGGGCGCGTCGCCAGTGCGCGCGCGATCTCGACGCGGCGGCGCTCGCCGCCGGACAGCGCGATCGACGGTGATTTACGCAGGCGCGTGATGTTGAATTCATCGAGCAGCGAATTGAGTTCGGCCTCGCGCTTCTTCTTCGAAGGCTCGACCACTTCGAGCACCGCGCGAATATTCTGCTCGACGGTAAGGCCGCGGAAGATCGAGGCTTCCTGCGGCAGATAGCCGATGCCGAGCCGCGCGCGCTGATACATCGGCAGTTTCGTCACGTCATGGCCGTCGAGTTCGATGGCGCCGCGATCGGCCTTGATCAGGCCGGTGATCATGTAGAACACCGTGGTCTTGCCGGCGCCGTTCGGCCCGAGCAAACCCACCGCCTCACCGCGGCGGACATAGATGCTGACGCCGCGGACCACCTTGCGGGTGCCGAAGCTCTTTTCCACGCTATGCACAGCCAGGTAGCCCGGCCGCTTGATCAGGCGCGGGGCGGCGGCGCCGTTGCTCCTGGGCGCCTGGTTCGAAGCTTGGTTCCTGGGGGCCTGCGCCCGCGGACGCTCCTCGCGCGGTAGCTCCGCGGCGGGCTGCGGCGGCTGCGGCAATTCCAACCCGGTCAGCGGCACCGCGCGCGCCATCGGCGGCGCATCGCGCACCGGGTTCGTCAGCATATCGCCAAAGGAATCGCCGAGTGCGGTGATGTCCTCGCGCGAACGCGCAAATCCTGCCGGACCGCGTTTTGCGGGGCGTCGACGGAACATGCCGAGTAAATCCACCATCCCGCTTCGCTTCAGCCTTTCACGGTGATCCCGCGACACCCGCCGGCGAATCGATCCGCCTGCAAAGCATGAATGAATGGATGTTCCCTGCCCAGTGGAACACCTTGCCGCGCCCGGCCAGTAGATACAGGCTCGCAACCCCGGCTTCAACCGTTGCAGGCCCAAATAATAATCAAGACATTGATTTGTCTTATTTTTTGCCCGGCAGCAACATCGGCAGGCCCGGCTTCGCCGCACCCTGTGCCGGTGCCGGGCCCGGTGCTGCCCCCGGTCCGCAGCCCTGCGATCCCTGGTCGAACAGGCCCTGCACCGTGCCGCTATCCGATTCCACCCGCGACACCCCGGTGGTCATGTCGACCTTGAGGCGGTCGCCGCGCAGCACGTTCTTGCACTGGGTCAGCACCACGCCGCCCGTCATCGTGATCAAATTGGCCCTTGTGTCGAAGATCGCGGTCTCGCCCGTCACCACCTGATCCTTCTGCGTGACGACGACCTTGCCCTTGGCTTCCAGCCGGCGGATCGACGAACTGCCGCCTGGCCCCGGCGCTGCGGCCTGCATCGGCGCGGACTTGGCGGACTTCGCATTGGCCGGCGGTGGCGTAGCCGGCGCTGACCCGCCGCTATCGTAGAACACCACCAGTACTTTCGAGGTCATGGTGGTGTCGCCCTGCACGACCTTCACATTGCCGGCGAAGGTCGCTTCCTTTTGCTTGTCGCGCATCTCCAGCGACGCCGCCTCGATCTGGATCGGCTGATCACGGTTCTGCGAAAAGCCCTGCATGGCGTTGGGCACACCCGACATCGTGCTTTGCGCATAGGCTGCGCCGGCTGCAATCAGCGCGAACGCCGCCGTGGCCGGACTGCGCAGGGAAAACTTCTTCATGAATATCATTTCGTGCTGGAAGATTTACCGGAGACGGATCGCGTCTTCGGCGGTGGCGGCGCGGGTTCGGGCGCAGGGGGCGCGACCTCGTCGCCGATCTTGTCCAGATTCATCACCACGTTGCCCTCGAACCGCACAACCTCGCCGCTGTTGTAGATCCTGAGCTTGTCGGCCGTCAGCGTGCCGTTCAGCAGCTTGACGTCGACATGCTCGTCCGAGATCACCGTGCCCTTGTTGATGTCGACATAGGCCTGCGACATGCGGGCTTCATAGCCGGTGGAAGACTGCAGGAAGATATCCTTCCGCAGGTCGAGCATCTGGCTCTTGCTGTCGAAATATCCGGTGCGGGCGTCCATCGTCACCGTGCTCTTGTCTTCCATCATCACCTTGGCGCGCAGCGTCTTGAGCTCGACGTGATCAGGGTCGGTGAGATCCTGGATCGCGGCCTTGGCCCAGATCTCGTACGGCCGCTGGTCGGTCGAGAAGCCGGCGAGATGCGGCGATTCCATCGTGATCTTGGTGCCGGAAACCACCAGGTTGCTCATGTCGATGGGAATCTTCGGCAGCAGGATGCGGAACGGATTGAACACCGACACCGCGATGATGCTCGCCATCGCCAGAACCACCGCGGCCGGCACCGCGACCCGCAGTATCCGTACCATCCGGCTGTGGCGCGCCGCGCTGGCAAAGCGCGCCTCCATTCCGGCGACATAGGCTGGGTTCTGTAACGAGTTCACCGCTGCTCCAGAGCGCGAGATGTGCCCGCTATTGTAGCCGGGATTGGGTCACGATGCAGCCCGGACCACGCTTCACCAGTGTGACCGAAACGGGGCGTAAACGGCCCCAACCGCCCGTGATAACCCTTGGCACTGCCACAAATAGCCCCGGCGCCCTTAAGAATGCGCGAAAATGTCCTCGGCCTCCCAGCCGCCGAGGTCGAGTCTCGCGCGGGTCGGCAGGAAGTCGAAACAGGCCTGCGCCAGTTCGATGCGGCCCTCGCGCGCCAGCATGGTGTTGAGCCGTTCGCGCAGGCCGTGCAGATGCAGCACGTCGGAGGCCGCATAAGCGAGTTGCGCCTCGCTGAGGCTGGCCGAGCCCCAGTCGCTCGATTGCTGCTGTTTCGACAGGTCGATGTTGAGCACCTCGCGCACCAGGTCCTTCAGACCATGCCGGTCGGTATAGGTGCGGGTCAGCCGCGAGGCGATCTTGGTGCAGTAGACCGGCTGCGGCATCACGCCGAAGGCGTTGTAGAGGGCGGCGAGATCGAAGCGCGCGAAGTGAAAGATCTTGGTGACCGCCGGATTGGCCAGCAGCGCCTTCAGGTTCGGCGCGTCGCTGTGGCCCTTTGGAATCTGGATCACGTCGGCGGTGCCGTCGCCATTCGACATCTGCACCACACAGAGCCGGTCGCGATGCGGATTGAGCCCCATGGTCTCGGTATCGATCGCAACCGAATCCGTGTAGCGGGAAAGATCCGGCAGATCGCCGCGGTGCAGGCGGATGGTCATGTTGGTTGGAACCTCTTCGAATCGGCAGAGCCTAAAGTCCTAAAGTAACGTTGAAATCGCCGACAAACGAGGGCCCGGCGCGTCAAATCGGCCACTTTGTGAGGTCTTTTCCAGAATCAGCGGAGTTGCGTCAATATGCGCCGCGACCACAAAGAGGGTGCAGCGATGAAATCCGAGCAACAGCGATTGCCTCGTTTTGCCGTGCTGATCGATGCCGATAACACCTCGCCGCAGATTGCCGGCGGCCTGTTCGAGGAGGTGGCCAAATTCGGCGAGGCCAGCGTCCGCCGCATCTACGGCGATTTTTCTGGCACTAACCACAGATCGTGGTCCGACATCCTGCAGAAGCACGCCATCGACCCCTACCAGCAGTTCGCCTACACCAAGGGCAAGAACGCGTCCGATATCGCGCTCGTCATTGACGCCATGGACCTGCTGCACAGCGGACGGTTCGATGGATTTTGCCTGGTGTCGTCAGACAGCGATTTTACCCGCCTTGCCTCCCGCATGCGCGAGCAGGGCGCCGACGTCTACGGGTTCGGCGCGCGGAAGACGCCCGAGAGTTTCCGGCAAGCGTGCCGCAGGTTCATTTACACCGAGAATCTGCTGCCGGCGGCGGCGCCCCCCAATGCGGAGACGGCTTCCAAGCCGGTTTCGCTGCAGCCCCGGAGCGCCGCGATTCCGATGTTGAAGAAGGCCATTTCGCAGATCGAAGGCGAGGACGGATGGGTCTCGCTGGGCCAGGTCGGCACGCAGCTTTCAAACCTGTTCTCCGATTTCGACCAGCGCTCCTACGGCCATAGCAAGCTCATCGATCTGGTTCGGAAGACGGAAGCCTTCGACGTCGAAAGGATCGCCAGCGGGCAGGTGCGGATCAGGGCCAAGGTCGCCAGCGGCAACAAGGTCGCCAGCAGCAAGCCGAAAGGCAAGGCGAAGTAGCGCCGGAATCAAAATCGCGAAAACAACCCCATGCAAAGATAGGATGGGCCCGGTTTCACAACGACGGCGCTGAAGTCGAGACCGTTACCGCTTCCGGACTGCGTAGGTCAGGTGGGTGACCCGCTGCGTCGGCTCGGCGCGGACCGGCTCCAGGGCCACGCGGCTCGCGTCCACGCCCTCGAACAGCCGGATCCCGGAGCCGAACAGCACGGGCGACAGCGCGATCGTGAACTCGTCGATCAGGCCGGCGTTCACGTACTCCACGATCGTTGCGCCGCCGCCCGCGATACGGACGTCGCGGTCGCCGGCCGCCTTACGGGCCTGGTCGAGCGCGGTCTCGATGCCGTCGTTGACGAAGTGGAAGGTGGTCCCGCCCGGACGCTCCCAGGGGTCACGCTTCTCGTGCGTCACGACGAAGACCGGCGTGTGGAACGGCGCCTCCTCCGGCCACATCCGCTCGCCGGCATCGAACATGCGCTTGCCCATCACGCTCGCGCCGGTGCGCTCGAACGTCTCCCGCAGGATGTCGTTGTCGCGCCCTTCCTCGCCGCCTTCGCCGAGCTTCAGGTTCTCCCGGAAGAACCGCTGCGGGAAGACCCACTGCTGCAGTTCCATCCACTGCTGCCCCATCAATTCCCCGAGAGACCCGGGCGCGATGAAACCATCCAGCGACATCGACACGTTGAAGAATACCTTTCCGGCCATTACCCGACTTCCTTTCGAACGATCCCGGTGACGTAGTCAGCCAACTTGCTCAGGGTTTGCTGGCCACCCTCGATCGCGTGGTACTTCTCGACCACCTCGTCGCGCAGCTCCCTGGTGGGGAACACCGTGCGCATCTCGATCCGGGTCGCCGCGCCGTCGGACGCAAATGTGATGACCGACTCGAAGGCGTTCGGGTCGCCGCGGGACTCACCGTGTCGCAGCGCGATCCGTTGCGGCGCGGTGATCTCGGTCCAGGAGATCCACTCCTGGTAGTCCGTCCCGTCCGGTCCGTGCATCACGAAGACCCACTCCCCGCCAACGCGAAACTCGAACGCCCGCGTGGTGGTGGTGAACCCTTCCGGTCCCCACCATCGCGACAAGTGCCGGACCTCGGTGAACGCCTCGAACACCAGCTCTCGCGGAGCGTCGATGACGCGGGAGATGACGATCTCGCGGTCGGCTGTCGCTGCCATCGGTCACTCCTTCTGCCGTGCCTTCTTGAGGTCCTGCACATACGCGTCCAGCCGGCCGAAGCTCTCGTTCCAGAACCGTTCGAACCCGCCGGTCCATTCGTGGACCGGCCGCAGCCCGCTTGGGTCAAGGACGTACAGCCGCTGCTTGCCTGCCTTGCGGTCGCGCACCAGCCCGACCTCGCGGAGCACCCGCAGGTGTTTGGACGCCCCCGGCTGGGTCATCCCCAGCTCCTGGGCCAACTCGGTCACCGGCCGCTCACCCGCCCGCAGCAACACCAGGATCTCCCGGCGCTGCGGCTCGGCGATCGCGTTGAAGACGTCCGATGTCGTCGCTGCTCGTGCCATGGCGCCAACATATTCCGATATCGGTATATGTCAAGCCAAACGATTCAGGCGAGGAGATGCAGGGCAACGCGCCGCGCGCCGCATTCAAAAAATGGGAAAATGAAATCCAGCGCGGTCTCGAGCGCTTCGGGATGACGAGCGAGGACGCCGGTCAGATCGCGATCACGGTGCTTAGCCAGCTCGAAGGTGCGTTGTTGTTGGCGCGCACCTACGCAGCCCCGAGCCGCTGCGGAGCGCCGAGCCGTCGCTGAAGCTGCTGGCGCGCATCAAACAATGATGAGTGTGGGCAAGGGCAAATGGTGCCCAGGAAAGGACTCGAACCTTCACGGCCGTTAAGCCACTGGCACCTGAAGCCAGCGCGTCTACCAATTCCACCACCTGGGCCCGGGCCGCTTACTAAGGTTCGGTCGCGCGCTTGTCAAATTGATGAATTGCGATCCAAATACGCTGTACAGCGACGGCGGCTTGGCGTATCGCGAATCCGCTAAATATCACCACGATCTCCCGAATTTGGACCGAGGAATGGACCCGATGGCATCGAACCAGGAAACGCTCGTCACGGTCTTTGGCGGATCGGGCTTTCTGGGGCGAAGCGTGGTCCGGGCGCTGGCCAAGCGCGATTACCGCATCCGGGTGGCGGTACGGCGGCCGGAACTGGCCGGGTTTCTGCAGCCGCTCGGCAGGGTCGGCCAGATCCACAGCGTGCAGGCCAATCTGCGCTATCCGGCCTCGGTCGAGGCCGCGATGCGGGACGCCCAGGTCGCGGTCAACCTGGTCGGCATCCTGGCCGAAGGCGGCGCGCAATCCTTTGACGCCGTGCAGGGCAAGGGCCCCGAGGCGGTCGCCAGGGCCACCGCTGCCGTCGGCGGACGGATGGTGCACATCTCCGCGATCGGCGCCGACGAGAACTCGCTGTCGGGCTACGGCCGCTCCAAGGCCGCCGGCGAGAAGGCCGTGCTGGCTGCCGTTCCCGCCGCCACGATCCTGCGGCCATCCGTCGTGTTCGGCCCCGAGGATCAATTCACCAACCGCTTTGCAGCCCTCGCCCGGATGTCGCCGGCGCTGCCGCTGATCGGCGGCGGCGTGACGCGGATGCAGCCGGTCTATGTCGGCGACGTCGCGACCGCGGTGGCCGATGCCGTCGACGGCAAGACCAGGCCGGGTGCGACTTACGAGCTCGGCGGGCCGGAAGTGCTGACCATGCGCGAGATCATGGAAATCATTCTGGGGATCACCGAACGCAACCGCATGCTGCTTTCGCTGCCGTTCGGGCTGGCAAAACTGCAGGCGCTGTTCCTGCAATTCGCGCCGGGCGCACTGAAGCTGACGCCGGATCAGGTCGCGATGCTGCGCTCCGACAATGTCGTGTCGGACGCCGCGAAGGCCGCAGGGCTTACGCTGGAAGGACTCGGCGTCACGCCGGATTCGATGGAAGCGATCGCCCCGCAATATCTCTGGCGCTTCCGCGCCGCCGGGCAGTTCCAGAAGAAGACGGTTTAGTTTCGTCGTCCCGGCGAAGGCCGGGACCCATACGCCATGACCGCGCGTTGGCACAAGGGTGTTAGAG
>JBOHIT010000261.1:0-6961 GCA_050726155.1 Bradyrhizobium sp. | reverse complement strand
GGACTGGAGCGCGCGAGCTCTTCCAGGGCGCGGACGCGTTCGGCCGGCATCGGGTGGGATTGCACGTAGGGATCGGCGCCGCGTGCGGCAAACAGGCTTTCATCGGTGAAGCGCTTGAAGGTCTCGTACATGCCCCGCGCGGACTGGCCGGTCGCGTTCAGGAATTTCACCCCGGCCTTGTCGGCGTTTTCTTCCTGCTGACGCACATAGGAAAGCAGCGTCCGGCGGATCACCTCGCCGGGCGCCGAAATCGCCGCCGCACCTGCATTGGTCAGGCCGCTGTTGCCGCCGCCACGCGAGCCCGCAACCATCGCGCCGGCGCCAAGCAGCATGGCGATGATCATCTGGGTCTGCGCCTCGGCCAGCCGCTCACGCAGCTTGGCGAGATGGCCGCCGGCGAGATGGCCGGTCTCATGCGCGAGCACGCCGATGATCTGGTTCGGCGTTTCCGATTGCATCATCGCGCCGTAATTGACGAAGATGCGGCGGCCGTCGGCAACGAAAGCGTTGAAAACGCTTTCGTTGATGATGACCATCTGGATGTTCTGCTTTTCCATGCCGGCGGCGCGCAGGATGGGGCGGGTGTAGTCGCGCAGCAATTGCTCCGACTCGGTGTCGCGCAGCACCGCAGGGCCCTTCTGTTGGGCGGCGCCAAGTGTCGGCGTCAAGACAAGCGCGACCGCGGCAGTGAGGGCGGTCAGTTTCAATGTTGTTTTGCGGTGCGCGATACGGTGCAGCATGAAGCGATCTATTGGGCGTTGGCGGCGGAACGGGCGGTCAATCGGGCGGCCCTGATTAGATCAGAACCGAACGCCAGTCTCTTGTTTTGACAGTTTTTTTCTTCGCGTTTTAGCGACGCGAACCGGTATCCAGTTCGGTTGAAAACGCTATAAGGAGCCACCGAATACGGCCAGTCTGGGGCGGTAACCGGTGCCGGGAACCCGAAATCGGCCATGGCCGATCAAATAGCAGATAGCGATGCTCGAATCGACACTTGCGGACCGTGCGAAGACCCTGCTGACGGCCTCGAGCCGCAGCGATGTTCCACCTTTCATGGTGATGGACGTGATGGCGGCGGCGGCACGCATCGAAGCCGCCGGCGGCCACGTCATTCACATGGAGGTCGGCCAGCCGGCGGCATCCGCCCCGAAGACTGCGCTGGCCGCAGCGCGCGCCGCGCTCGATGACGGGCGGATCGATTATACCTCCGCGCTCGGCATTCCCACGCTGCGGGCGCGCATCGCCCGGCACTACCGCGATTCGTATGGCTGCGCGGTCGATCCTGAGCGGATCGTGGTCACCACGGGTTCATCGGGCGGCTTCATCCTGGCTTTCCTTGCGATGTTCGAACCGGGCGACCGCGTCGCGGTCACCGTGCCCGGCTATCCGCCGTACCGGCATATCCTGACCGCGCTCGGCTGCGAGCCGGTCCTGATCGAGACCTCGAGCGAGACGCGCCATGCACTGACCGGCGAAGCGCTGCTGGCGGCGCATCGCAAGGCGCCGCTCAAGGGCGTGCTGGTCGGCAGCCCCGCCAATCCGACGGGAACGATGATGTCGCGCGAGGCGCTCACCAGCCTGATGGCGGCGGCGCAAAGCGCCGGCATTCGTTTCATTTCCGACGAGATCTATCACGGTCTCGATTACGCGTTTCCGGCGGTGTCCGCCGCCGAATTGTCGCCGCAGGCGCTCGTCATCAACTCGTTCTCGAAATATTTCTGCATGACCGGCTGGCGGGTCGGCTGGATGGTGGTGCCGGAGCCGCTGGTGCGGCCGATCGAACGGCTGCAGCAGAACCTGTCGATCTCGGTGCCGACGCTGTCGCAGGTCGCCGCGGAAGCCGCGTTCGAAGGCCGCGACGAGATGGAAGCGATCAAGCGTGGCTATCAGGAAAACCGCCGTATCCTGATCGATGGATTGCCGAAGGCCGGCCTGACGAAGTTTCTGCCGGCCGATGGTGCGTTCTATCTCTACGCAGATGTCTCGCAATTCACGTCCGACAGTTTCGAATTCGCCAACCGGATGCTGGAAAAGGCCCACGTCGCGGCGACACCGGGCGTCGATTTCGATCCGATCCATGGCCGCGCCTTTGTCCGCTTTTCGTACGCGCGATCGGCCGACGAGATGCGCGAAGCCGTGGCGCACATCGCGCGCTGGCTCGGATAGGGCGCTTACCTCCACCATCATCATCCACATGTGAATCGGGGACCACCTTGTCCGACACCTCTCACTCCGTCGTTGCACCGCATTTTCCGCTCGCTGCCGTTCTGTGGCCGCACCAGGCCAATCGATCCGGCCTGTTGCGCGGCGTGATCCTGATCGCGTTGGGGACTGCGCTGCTGACGTTGTCGGCC
Organism: Bradyrhizobium sp.; assembly: GCA_050726155.1. GTDB lineage: Bacteria > Pseudomonadota > Alphaproteobacteria > Rhizobiales > Xanthobacteraceae > Bradyrhizobium. The sequence goes on along the minus strand of JBOHIT010000261.1, from coordinate 4,607 downwards.
AAGGTCAATCTGCCGCTGCCCTATGTGCCGATGACGCTGCAGACGCTGGTTGTGCTGATGATCGGTGCGGCCTACGGCTGGCGCCTGGGGAGCGCAACCATCGTGGCTTACCTCGCCGAAGGCGCGCTGGGATTTCCGGTATTCGCAGGCCCGGTGGGCGGTCTTGCGCCATTGCTCGGACCGACGGCTGGATATCTCTACGGTTTCGTGGCGGCGGCTTTCGTGACGGGATGGCTGAGCGAGCGCGGCTGGGATCGATCGGTTCCGCTGCTGTTCATTGCGATGGGGTTGGGACACGTCATCATTCTCGCCGCCGGCTTTGCCTGGCTGGCATTTGGCATAAAGCTCGGCGTTGAAAAGGCGTGGCTTGTTGGTGTCGCGCCCTTCATCGCGGCCTCGATGGTCAAGAATGCGCTCGGTGCGACGCTCGTACCGGCGCTCCGGCGCACGCTCGACCGGGGCTGATCGAACCGTTGACGCCGGAGCCCCCCCATCGATTTCAGCTGGCCGAAATAAATTGGCTGTGCTAGCGGGCATTAAGTGTGGCAGAACGCCGCAGTGTCGATGGGGGATAAACGTCATGGCGGCAACAATTGCGGCTGATGCACCGGTGAGTGCAGCAAAGCCCTGGTACCGGGTTCTCTACGTTCAGGTGCTGATCGCGATCGTGCTCGGTGCGCTGTTCGGCTGGCTTGAGCCGACAATTGCGACCAACGACTGGATCAAGGCGCTCGGTGACGGCTTCATCAAGCTGATCAAGATGGTGATCGCGCCGATCATCTTCTGCACCGTGGTGTCGGGCATCGCCCACATCCAGGATGCCAAGAAGGTCGGCCGCATCGGCGTCAAGGCGCTGGTCTATTTCGAAGTGGTCTCGACCTTCGCACTGGTGATCGGGCTCCTCGTCGGCAACATCGCCAAGCCGGGCCACGGCTTTGGCGGCGCGATGGCCGATGCCAGCAAAGTCGCCGGCTTTGCCAAGCAGGCCGAGGCGCAGAAGAGCGTCGACTTCTTCCTGCATATTATCCCTGACACCGTCGTCGGCGCCTTCGCGCAGGGCGAAATCCTCCAGGTCCTGCTGTTCTCGATCCTGTTCGGCTTTGCGATCATGGGTCTTGGCGAGCGTGGCCATACCATTCGATCCTTCATCGACGACGCGGCCCATGCCGTGTTCGGCGTCATCGCCATCGTTATGAAGGCGGCTCCGATCGGCGCCTTCGGCGCCATGGCCTATACCATCGGCAAGTTCGGCACCGGCGCCATCCTGAACCTGATCGGCCTGATCGCGACCTTCTATGTCACGGCGGCGCTGTTTGTGTTCGTGGTGCTTGGCGTTATCGCGCGGATGGTCGGGTTCTCGATCTTCAAGTTACTGGCCTACATCAAGGACGAATTACTGATCGTGCTCGGCACTTCATCGTCCGAAAGCGCGTTGCCCTCCTTGATGGAGAAGCTCGAGCGGCTCGGCTGTTCCAAGTCGGTGGTCGGCCTCGTGGTGCCGACCGGCTATTCGTTCAACCTCGACGGCACCAATATCTATATGACGCTGGCGACCCTGTTCATCGCGCAGGCGCTGGGCTTCGATCTCACGATGGGTCAGCAGATCACCATCTTGCTGGTGGCGATGCTGACCTCGAAGGGCGCTTCGGGCATCACCGGCGCGGGCTTCATCACGCTGGCGGCGACGCTGGCGGTGGTCGATCCGCGGCTGGTGCCGGGCATGGCGATCGTGCTTGGCATCGACAAGTTTATGAGCGAGTGCCGCGCGCTGACCAATCTGTGCGGCAACGGTGTCGCCTGCGTGGTGGTGTCGTGGTGGGAAGGCGAACTCGACAAGGACAAGCTGCACGCCAACCTCAACAAGCAAATCGATCCGGCCGACATGGAGACCGCACTCACGACCGGTTGACACTTCGCCGTTTGAAAACCGGGCTTTGAAAATCGCAATCGTGCAATAAAAAAACCGCCCGGCTTTGCCGGGCGGTTTTTGTTTTCGAACTCGGCTCGCGGCTATTCGCCGTTGCCGAAACGGCGTGACCACCAGCCTGCCTTGCGCGGCGCGGCTTCACTGGCTGCGGCAGGCGCGGGTTCGGCGGGCGCAGGAGCAGGGGGCACTGCGGCTTCGCTGTGGCTGACGGCCGGCGCCGGATCGGCCGGTGCGCTGGTCATGAACGAGACCTTTTCGCGCACCGTCGAGCGCCGGCGCGCGGCGGCCCGATCGGCTTCCTGCGCGGTTTCTTCATGCGTCGGCGCGCTGCTGACGGTTTCGGGCGAAGCAACATGTTCCGCGGGCTGCCATTGTGGTTGCGGCGGCTGCGAAACAGGTTCGGGTTCGACCAGTGTCGGCGCGATCTCAACCGAGGGGCCGTCGAAGTCGGCGACCGCGCTGGTGACTTCGGAGACCGGGGTCGGTCCGAGTTCGTCCGAGATCGATCCCGCGAGACCATCCTCCGGTCCATTGCCACGCCGGCGGCGTCCGCCGCGACGTCCGCGACGCCGCGGGCGCCGTTCGCCGTTGGGTCCCTGTTCGCCACGCGCAACGCCGGACTGTTCGTCGCCCTCGTCGTCGTCGGCTTCGCTGTCGTCGGCAACCGCGCCCTCGATGGGGGCTTCAGGCGCAACACGCGCAACGTCATTGTCGTCGCGCGGCGCGCCGCCTTCACGGGGCTCACCACGGCCGCGGCGGCGGCGCCGGCGCTTGCGGCGATGGCCGTCGGCCTCGCTCTCACCGGCAACGGCTTCTTCGCCGCCGGGTTCCTCGGTCAACCCTTCGGTCTCTTCGGTCTCGACTTCGCCTTCGACATCGAACGGTTCTTCGTCGTCATAGACTTCCTCGACCTGGGACGGGGAGGCCGCCGCCTGCGCCGCGAGCAGGGCCTTGGCCGCTTCCAGCGTGTGCACCTGTTCGCCGCGATCGATGATGAACGACTGCTGGCCGGCGACGGTCGGATCGGCGACCACCGCGAGCGTGACCTTGAAGGCGTTTTCGAGATCGCGCAGATGGCCGCGCTTGTGGTTGAGGACGTAGAGCGCGACGTCGGTGCGGGTGCGCACGACGAGATTATGGGTCGCGCCCTTCATCAGAATTTCTTCGATGCCGCGCAGCAATTGCAGCGCTACCGACGACACCGAGCGGACATGGCCGCTGCCGCCGCATTGCAAGCAGGGCTCGGTCGAACTCTCCAGCACGCTGGCGCGGATGCGCTGGCGCGACATTTCCAACAGGCCGAAATGCGAGATGCGGCCGACCTGGATGCGCGCGCGGTCCTGCCGCAGGCAGTCGGAGAGCTTGCGTTCGACCGCGCGGTTGTTGCGCTTCTCGTCCATGTCGATGAAGTCGATCACGATGAGGCCGGCGAGATCGCGCAGGCGCAGCTGTCGTGCGACTTCCTCGGAGGCTTCAAGGTTGGTCTTGAGTGCGGTGTCCTCGATGTGGTGCTCGCGGGTCGAACGTCCCGAGTTGACGTCGATCGAGACCAGGGCTTCGGTCTGGTTGATGACGATGTAGCCGCCGGAGCGCAGTTGCACGGTGGGCGAGAACATCGCATCGAGTTGGCTCTCGACGCCCATGCGCGAGAACAGCGGTTGGCCGTCGCGATACTGCCGCACCGCCCGCACGTTCGAGGGCATCAGCATCTTCATGAAATCGCGTGCTTCGTCATAGCCGGCCTGGCCGGCGACCTGGATTTCGTCGATTTCCTTGTTGTAGAGGTCGCGCAGCGAGCGCTTGATCAGCGAACCTTCCTCGTAGACCAGCGTCGGGGCCTGCGACTTCAGCGTCATGTCGCGCACGGTTTCCCACATGCGGATCAGATATTCGAAATCGCGCTTGATTTCGGGCTTGGTGCGCGAGGCGCCGGCGGTGCGCAGGATGATGCCCATGCCTTCCGGCACGTCGAGATCCTGCACCACTTCCTTCAACCGCGAACGATCCTGGGCCGAGGTGATCTTGCGGCTGATGCCGCCGCCGCGCGCGGTGTTGGGCATCAACACGGCGTAACGGCCGGCCAGCGACAGATACGTTGTCAGCGCAGCGCCCTTGTTGCCGCGCTCTTCCTTGACGACCTGCACCAGCATGACCTGGCGGCGCTTGATGACTTCCTGGATCTTGTACTGGCGGCGCGGCCGGAAGGCGCGCTCCGGTACTTCCTCGAGCACGTCGTCACCGCCGACGGATTCGACGACTTCCTCTTCGGCATCGTCGCTATCGTCGTCTTCATCGTCGTGCTGATCGTCACCCTCCGGCGCCGGACCACGATCTTCGTGAGAGGCGACGGCGTATTCCTCGCCTGCATGCTCGGCATGCGGCGCATCATCGGCATGCGCGGCGTTTTCCTGCGCGTGCTCGTCATCGTGCCGCAAATCATGGGCGTGCTCGTCGTGGGCGTGCTGATCAAGACTTGCCGGCGCTTCGGGAGCAGCCGCGACGGCCTCGATCGGTGCCGCCTCTGATGACTGCGATGCGACGACGGGCGCCTCGGCCGGTGCGTGATCATGGTCGTGATGGTCATGCTCATGACCGTGGTCGTGAGAATGCTCGTGACCGTGATCGTGCGCATGGTCATGATCGTGCGCGTGGTCATGCGCCTCATGGCCGTGTTCGTGAC
>JBOHIT010000260.1:0-5158 GCA_050726155.1 Bradyrhizobium sp. | reverse complement strand
GACGAGGAACTTGCCGTCGGCGCCGAGGTCGACCGGGCGCTCCACCATCCTCAAATTCTGTCCCTCGGGGCCATCGACATAGCCGAGACGAACGCCGGCCGCGGTCAGCTCGGCGCCGTGCTCGTCGAGTTTCGGCAGCTTCTTGTCCCACAGCGAGCGCGACACCCGCGCTTCGGCCTTCTCGCTGTCGGTGCGGACAACCTGCCAGTACCAGCCCGACAGCGGCAGTTCGAACAACGGCTCGCCGAGCGACTGGAACGGATGATCGGGCGGCTCGTCCGGGGTTGCGACTTCGGCGATCAGGGTGCGCAGATAGAGATTGAGGCGGCGGTCGAACGCGCGCTCGGTCGCATCGCGATAGACCGACGACAGCACCACGCCGGTAATAACCAGGATCACGACCACCCACGCGGTCGCCGACAGGAACAACCGTGTGGCAAGCGAAGAGCCGCGCATCAGGGCACGATCCCGAACAAGAGAGGCCGGCTTTCGGACAACATCATGCCCGGACAAAAGGCCAAGCGCGTTGCTTGTTCAAGACCTTTAATCACGCGCCCTTGATCAAGCCCCCGGCGACGGCGGCGTCAGCAGATAACCGAGCCCGCGTACGGTCTGGATGATGTCGACGTCGAGCTTCTTGCGGATGCGGCCAACGAACACTTCGATGGTGTTGGAATCGCGGTCGAAATCCTGATCGTAGAGGTGTTCGACCAGTTCGGTGCGCGACACCACGCGCCCGGTGTGATGCATCAGATAGGCCAGCAGCCGGTATTCGTGCGACGTCATCTTGATCGGGTTGCCGGATACACTGACCCGGCCAGTGCGGGTATCCAGCGAAACCGGACCGCAGGTCAGTTCCGACTGGGCGTGGCCGGTCGAGCGGCGCAACAGCGCACGCATCCGCGCCAGCACTTCTTCCAGGTGAAACGGCTTTGCGACGTAGTCGTCGGCGCCGGCATCGAAGCCCTGCACCTTGTCGCTCCAGCGGTCGCGCGCGGTGAGGATCAGCACCGGCATTGCACGCCCGTTGCGGCGCCATGCCTCCAGCACCGAGATGCCGTCCATCTTCGGCAGGCCGATGTCGAGGACAACGGCGTCATAGGGCTCGCTGTCGCCGAGATAGTGCCCCTCCTCGCCGTCGAATGCGCGATCGACCACGTAACCGGCATCCGTCAGCGCGGTCGTCAACTGACGATTGAGATCGGGGTCATCCTCGACGACGAGCAGGCGCAAATTGGCCTCCAATGGTGAGCTTCACGAAACCTGCCTCAAGATGAGGCTCACCGGCGTGAACGGGCAATGAACAGGGCACCCGGCGCCACGTTACTTTTTCGTCATCACGGCCTGTAGCGGCGCGACCGGGCGTCGCAGCCCAAACGCCTACCATGCCGAGGCCGATGCCCCAAGAGGGCTAAAGCAACGGCGCCAAAGCGTGGCTAACGAGCAGGATCTCCCTGGACCACGATGAAATCGACGGGACCGCCCGGCCGGTCATCATCAAAAACCCCAACCGTCAGCCGCCCGGTCTTCCAGGCGGCGGTGTCGAGATTGGTGCGGCCTTCATGCAATTGCGGGCCTTCGGGATCATTGTCGTGGCCATGCACGACGTGGCGTTCGCCGAAACCACTGCCGTCGTCCTTCGGATAGCGTTTCCACAGCAGCGTTTTTTCGGGCTGCAACTCCAGTTGTATCCCGGGATCGACCCCGGCATGCACGTAGAGGCGATGCTTATCGACGTAGGTCAGGCGCAGTTGGTCGAGCCACGCGATATGGGCTTGCGGCACCGCGTCAGCATCGCCGCCATAGGAGGCCAGCGCCGTATCGCCGCCCCGCTCCAGCCAAAAAGCCAGCTTTGCGGGATCGCGCAAACCTTCGACGTCACGCAAGCCTTCGGCCATCATCGCATCGTGATTGCCCTTCAGCGCGACAAAGCGCCAATCGCCGGCGATGCCCGGCAGCAGACGCTCGATCACGTGTCTCGTCTGCGGGCCCTTGTCGACGTAGTCGCCGATCGTGACAATGACGCCGGCCTCGCCGGGCGCATACGCGGATATCGCGTCAAGCGCGCGGCCGAGCAGATCATCGCGGCCGTGAATGTCCGGAATGACGTAGGTGAAGCTCATACGCTGGCGCACTTCCGGCTGTGGGATGCGACGGTGCTATTCCAATCGCGCGCCACCGGCAACCGGACCGGCATCCCGGATGCTGCTGTTGCGCCCTCCCTGCTCCGGGGCGCTGCTGCACCCTTGCTTGGGGAAGGCGCGGCCGCTCAAGTCCGGAAGAAGACGAACCAGACCACGCCCAGGATGAGGACCGCCAGCCCGGTCGAAACCGTCAAGAGCGCCAGCACCGAAGGGCCGGGTTCGGCCTGACGGGCCTCGGTCGGGGTTTCGATTATCTGGCCATGTCGACGCGTTGCCATGGGGACCTCATTCCATAAGTGTCTTGTCATAAGTGCCTGTAATGCCAGCCAATGCCGCGACACCACCTGTCGAAAGCAACGCCTGATGCCAGATCATGTTCCGGCTTTTCGGGCCCGCGGCGCAGGGCTGCCGCCCAAAAGGTCGCAGCCGCGCGGCGGAACATATCGCCGGATCTCGGTTAACGCCGTTTCGAGATTCCGGCCGCCCCCATGTTTGAAACCGGGTCGCCCGATGGTATCCTTGACGGTCGTCTGTTGCGTCCCTCGGAGTTTCCCATGGCCCCCCGCGCCAACTGGAAAGGCTTTTTGCGCCTTTCGCTCGTGACCTGTCCGGTCGCCCTGTATCCGGCAACGTCGGATACCGAAAAGGTCTCGTTCAACCAGATCAATCGCAAGACCGGCCATCGCATCAAATACGCCAAGGTCGACGCCGACACCGGCGAGGAAGTCGCCAACGAAGACATCATGAAGGGCTACAAGGTCGACACCGACACCTACATCGAGGTGACGAAGGACGAGCTTGACGATCTGGCGCTGGAATCGACCCGCACCATCGAAATCGACGAGTTCGTGCCGCGGGCCGATATCGACAGCCGTTACGTGATCCGCCCCTATTATCTCGTGCCGGACGGCAAGGTCGGCCATGACGCGTTTGCGGTGATCCGCGAAACCATCCGCACCATGAACAAGGTCGCGATCGGCCGCGTGGTGCTGACCAACCGCGAACACATCATCGCGCTGGAGCCGCTCGACAACGGCCTGATGGGAACGTTGCTGCGCTACCCCTATGAGGTCCGCAGCGAGAAGGAGTATTTCGACGACATCCAGGAAGTGAAGATCACCAAGGATATGCTGGATCTGGCCAAACACATCGTCGAGCAGAAATCCGGCTCGTTCGAACCCGAGCAGTTCGAGGATCGTTACGAATCCGCGCTGATCGAGCTGATCAACCAGAAGCGCAACGGCATCAAGACCGCGGCGAAAGCCTCGCCGAGATCCGGCGGCAACGTCATCAATCTGATGGATGCGCTGAAGCGCAGCCTCGCCAATGAAAAGCAGGCCGCCCCTGCCGCCATCAAGGAAAACGGCAAGGAAAACAAGGAAACCGTCAAGGCCAAGGGCAAGAAGCCGCGCAAGGCCGCCACCGGCCAGCGCGAAATGCTGCTGCCGATCTCAGGGAGCGGCAAGCGCGCCGCCAAGGAGACGGTCAAGGAAGCGCCGAAGAAGGCCGAGAAGCCGGCACGTACGGCCGCGCGCACCAGGAAAGCCGGCTGATCGCGCACCCCGCTTTTGCGATAGCGCCCGATGCCGTGGTCGACGCCGTTCGATGAACCGATCGCGCTACGCGGCGGCCGCAAGCTGACGACGCTGCAGCAGGCCGCCGATCACATCATGAAGCTACCGGAAGCCGAACAGCGCGAAATGCGCTGGCAAACCGCGGTCGAGAATTTGATCAACGCCGCGGAGACCGGCGGCGGCTGGCTGATGTTCGCGCGGATCGGAATGATGCGGGCGCTATATCCGGACGAAGACAAGCCTCTCGGTGGATAGAGGCGCGCTAGTCCCCGCCGCCGTCTCCGCCGCCAAAATCCAGTCCGCCCAGTTCGAGCCCATCGCCGGTGCCGGACGCGCGCTTTCTGAACATCATATCGATCAACAGGATCACGACCAGTACGACAGCGAAAACGCGCCACGGATATTGCAGGCTGTAAGCCGCGACTTGCCGGCTGAAGCCGACGATTTGCGGACCCCAGGTCCCGAACAGCAGCTCCGGCATAATACGAGCCGCCGATCCGCGCTATTTTATCGCGGTGCTGATGGCGTCGAATTTGGTGTTGAGTGCCGTACCGACGCCGTTGACCGCAGCGACGATCGCAATACTCAGGCCGCCAGCAATGATGGCATATTCGATCGCTGTCGCACCGGACTCGTCGTTGAAAAAATCATTCAGTAATCGACGCATGGAAAAACTCCTGCCGACACCCGACGGGATTGTTCCCGCACCGTGTTCCAAATGGAACCGTAAATTGGAATGATTGACGGGATTTTGACGAACAGGATGAACGATTGATTAAGCCCGTGCCGCGCCGGCGCCGGTATTCATACGGTACCAAAAATTTACTCTGAATTGCGGGGTGCCCGCCATGGTCGGCTGAACGGCGTCTTCCGGAGCGAACCCACATGCCCACGCAGAAGCGTGAAACGGGAAAAAACTACATCGGCCTTCTGAGCGATGAGATCGAAGAGCAACGCGCCGTCGAGGTGCAGTCCGCAACCGATCGCCGCATCAAGGCGTATATCGTCGGCCTGATGGCGGCCATGTTCAATCGCCGCCGCAGCGAAGCGAGGTAATTACCTCGCCTCGCCGCGGCTTTGATTACTTGAGACCAGCGATCAGAAGTTACGCTGGGCGCGGAGCTGCAGCAGAACCGTGTTCTGATCCTTGAACTCGTAGAGTGCTGCCGGCTTCGGGGCCGACGGCGTGAACACCGAGCTGCCCGACATCTTCTGGTCGAGGTGGACCCACTGGACTTCGCCCGAGAACGTCAGGTTCTTGACCGGGGTCCAGCGCGTCGTCACGCCGAGCTGAGAGACGTTGAAGTCGGGATTGCAGGTGTAGTTGCCAACAGCGTTGCCGGCAGCGGCCTGACCTGCGTGAGTTGCCGCGAAGCCTGCGCAATAGGCTCCCTTGGCAGTGGAGACGCCAAGTCCGTTAATGTTGTCGTTGGTGCCGCC
>JBOHIT010000259.1:0-5978 GCA_050726155.1 Bradyrhizobium sp. | reverse complement strand
ACGGAATGGTTAGGTCCCTTGAGACCGTGCTCGATCGAAACATAGCCGGAAGCCAGATTGATGATCCGTCCCGGAATGAAAAACGGCGACACCCGGCGCGGTCCACGCTCCTTGAGCAGCAGCGCGGTGTCGGCGATGCCGGACAAGCCGCCAATCCCGGATCCGATCAGGGTGCCGGTCGCGCATTGATCTTCTTCACTTTCGGGATGCCAGTTGGCGTCGTCGAGTGCCTGACGCGCGGCGGCCATCGCAAAGATGATGAAATCATCGACCTTGCGCTGCTCTTTCGGTTCCATCCACTGGTCTGGATTGAAGGTGCCGTTGCTGCCGTCCCCGCGGGGAACCACGCAGGCGATCTGGCTGGCGAGATCGGCAACCTCGAAGGTGTCGATTCGCCTGGCGCCGCTCTCGCCCGCCAGGATGCGCGCCCACGTTGCGTCAACGCCGCAGCCGAGTGGCGTAACCATGCCCAGCCCCGTGACGACAACCCGTCTCATATCAAAAACTCCGGCCCGAAATTGGCGGTCCATAACAAGAAACCGGGGGACCGTTCGAGAACGGCCCGTCCGGCTCTATGCGCACCGCGCGGGGCGTCAGCTTTTCGCGTTCTTTTCGAGAAATTTGGTCGCGTCGCCGACGGTCAGAATCGTTTCCGCGGCATCGTCGGGAATTTCGCAACCGAACTCTTCTTCAAAAGCCATCACAAGCTCGACGGTGTCGAGGCTGTCGGCGCCGAGGTCGTCAATGAAACTTGCCGCATCGACCACCTTTTCGGGTTCAACACCGAGGTGTTCGACCACAATCTTCTTAACCCGCTCGCCAATCTCACTCATCGTTCAACCTCGTGCTTGTTCCATTGGACCCGACCCCAAGATACCGCAAGACGATACGAGCCATCGTGGTCGTTAAACTTCCTTCGCAATCGCGCATAGTCTTGATTCGGCCCGGTGGTAGCCGACAAAGGCCCGGCGAACGGCAGGCGCCGCCACGCCAATATACAGGGTTTCAAAATCCTGCAATGGCCTTCTTTGCCCATCCGTCGGCCGTTCGGTTATCATACTTCCCCACCCTTGACCACAAGCCCTCGGCCGGCCACCCGAAACGGCCTTTGGCCGCATCGATCGGACCGTAAACGGCTCAAATCATGGCCATTCCGCCGTTGACGTGAATGGTCTGGCCGGTGACATAGGCGGCCTCGTTCGAGCTGAGATAGACCGCCGCCGCGGCGATCTCCTCAGGTGTCCCCAGCCTTGCTGCAGGAACCTTGGATAGAATGGTCTCGCGCTGCTTGTCGTTGAGCGCGTCCGTCATCGGCGTCTTGATGAATCCCGGCGCGATGCAATTGGCGGTCACGTTGCGCTTGGCATATTCGGCGCCCAGCGTCTTGATCAGGCCGATCAGGCCGGCCTTCGATGCGGTATAGTTGGCCTGGCCCGGATTGCCGGTCACGCCGACGATCGAGGTGATGGCGATGATGCGGCCGAAGCGCTTGCGCATCATCAATTTGGTTGCGGCTCGGGCGAGACGGAAGGTCGCAGTCAGGTTGACGTTGATGACGTCGTCCCAGTCCTCGTCGCGCAGCTGCACGAACAGATTGTCGCGGGTGATGCCGGCATTGGCGATCAGGATATCGACCTGCCCCATCGCGGCTTCCGCTGCGGGCACCAGGGCCTCGACTTCCGCACGGTCGGAAAGATTGCACGGCAGCACGTGAACCCGCCCGCCGAGCTTGGCGGCAAACGCATCCAGCACTTCGCGGCGCGTGCCTGAAATCGCCACCGTCGCGCCCTGCGCGTGCAGCGCCTGGGCGATGGCGTTGCCAATGCCGCCGGTCGCGCCGGTTACCAGCGCCGTCCTGCCCGTCAAATCGAACATCGAAAATCTCCTTTTCGGCAAGCTTACTGCGAAGCCGCCCAAGCTTACTTCGAAGCCGCCAATGCGTCCTTGGCGGCGGCAATGTCGCCGGGCCCGCCGACGGAGACACCCACCGCACCCTCGGCGATGCGCTTGACCAGCCCGCTCAGCACCTTGCCGGCGCCGATCTCGAAAAAACGGGTGACGCCATGGCCCGCCATGTAGGCGACCGACTCGCGCCAGCGCACGGTGCCGGTGACCTGCTCGACGAGACGGCGCCTGATCTCATCGGGATCGGTGATCGGCGCCGCCAGCACGTTCGACACCAGCGGCGAAGCCGGCGCCTTGATCGTCACATCCGCGAGCGCCTTCGCCATCGCATCCGCCGCAGGCTGCATCAGCTTGCAGTGGAACGGTGCCGACACCGGCAGCAGCATCGCGCGCTTGGCGCCTCTGGTTTTTGCAATTTCGAGCGCGCGTTCGACCGCCGCCTTGTCGCCGGAGACCACCACCTGCCCGCCGCCATTGTCGTTGGCGGCCTGGCAGACCTGGCCCTGCGCCGCTTCAGCCGCGACGGCCACCGCCGCCTCGTAGTCCAGACCCAGCAGTGCGGCCATGGCGCCGACGCCGACCGGCACGGCTTTCTGCATCGCCAGGCCGCGGATGCGCAACAGGCGCGCGGTATCGCTGACGCTGAGGCTGCCCGCCGCAGCCAGCGCGGAATATTCGCCGAGCGAGTGGCCGGCGACGAATGCTGCGTCGCGAGCGACCGAGAAGCCGGCCTCGGTCTCCAGCACGCGCAAGGTTGCGATCGAGACCGCCATCAGCGCCGGCTGGGCATTTTCGGCGAGCTGGAGGGTTTCAGCAGGCCCCTCCCAGATGATCGCGGTCAGCTTCTCGCCGAGCGCCGCGTCGACCTCGTCGAATACCGCCCGCGCGGCCGGAAACGCCTCGGCCAGGGCCTTGCCCATGCCAACGGCTTGGGAACCCTGCCCCGGAAATGTAAATGCAGCCGTCATCGGCGCTCCCTCATCAAGATGAGGCCGAAAGACACTCACCGAGCGGGGGATGTCAAGCCGCGTCGGGCAGGCCTAGAAACCGCCGGCCTTCTGATCGCCGCCGACCTCGGCCCCGGCCTGCGCGCGGCGCAGGTTGTTCACGAGCTGCCCCGGACGATCCTGCTCGTTCGGTTTGGCAGTCGCAAGCCGCAGCACCGCGGCATAGTTCGGCTGCACTTCCATGCGTGGCGCATGCCGGCTTGCGCTCAGGATGCGGTGAACGCGCGGCAGGTTGTAGCAGGGCACGTAAAACAGCAGATGATGTTCGAGATGGTAGTTCACGTAATAGGGCGCGATGAACAGCCGCGCGAGGAAACCGGCACGGGTGGTGCGGGTGTTGCGCAGGGGATCGCTGCTGTCGGGCACGACCGCGTGCTCAGCAATATTACGGATGCGGGTGATAACCATGTACCAAGTGAAGAGCGGCAGCAGCCACAGCAGTGGATAGGCCCACCACACGCCGGCCGTGGCGAGCCCCGCGAACATCCCGGCGTTGACGGCGCATTGCGGGCCGAGCTTCTCCCAGAAATGCGCCGCGCGCTTTGACAGCGACCATTCCGCAGGGCCCATCGCATTGAGCAATTGCGCCTTGCGCTGCTGATAACCGGTCTGCCCGGTGATATCGCGCAGGAATTTGCGCCGGTAGCTGACCTGCGTGATCGGAAACGGCGCCGACAGGACGAGATCGGGATCGTCCTCCTGCTGGGTGTGCGCGTGATGCTGCAGGTGATAACGGCGATAGGAGCGGGTCTCGATGAAGACCGGGTAGGCGCAGAACCACTGGCTCAGGGTCAGATTGGTTTTCTCGTCGGCGGACAGGCAGCCATGGGCGCCATCATGCATCAGGATCGTCAGCCCGAGCTGGCGCGAGCCGATGATGCCGACGGCCAGGATAAATGTTAGCGGATTGGGCCACCACGCGACCAGCGCGATCGAGCCTGTTATCAGCGCCCATGCATGAACGATCAGGGCGACGCTCTTCCAGGTCACGCGCTCGCGCACGGCGACCAATTCATCCTCGCTCAGGAAATCACGGGCACGCATGCGGAGTGCGGTCATGACGAACTCTCCCCTTCAGGTGAATTTGAAGATGTGGGATTGCCGACGAGGCGCAGCCGGGCGCTCTCGCCGATCGATTTTGCCGTCGCCTGATCGCCCAGCACGCGCAGCATCTCGCTAGATAGTTCATCCGCCGCGCGGCCCATGGCATAGCCCTCGACCATCACCCCGATCGCGACCGCCCAGAATCGCCGCGAGGTGGCGTCGGGATCGCGTAAGCTGCTCCAGCCGTGTCGTTCGATCTGGCCGGCATAGGCGCGCAGGCCCTCGCCATGCAGCCGCTCGATGGTACGCTCCACGAGTGGCGCGAGATCCTGGCGGCGACGCGTCAGCGTCAGCGCCTCGGCGAAGAAGGCGACCGAATCGTTGGCCGTCACGCTCTCGACCAGCGCCCGCGTGTAGTCGCGCGGCGTGTGTGCCGAGAGTGCCGCCTGTTCGGCCGCGCGGGCGACATAGAGCATGTCGCGGCAGGCGGCTTCGACGAACAGCGCTTCCTTGGTGCGGAAGTAATAGGTGATCTGGCTCGGAAAGGCGTCTGCGGCGGCAGCGATATCCGAAATCGAGGTGCCGGACAGGCCGCGTTCTCTAAACAGCCGGCTGGCGCCGTCGAGCAGCCGCGAGCGCATCTGGCGTCCGGCCGAACGCGTGGCGCGGGCGGCGTGCTTGGGGTCGCCGGACGGCATTTCAGCTTTTTCGACGGACTTGGGAGCCATTTTGCCCTCTCGCTTTTTGTTTGTATGTCATACAAACAATAATGTCAAGCGCGTGTGTGGGGACACCGGCCGACCGGGCCGTGAACTGGCCAAATCCCCCGGATCAATGCTTGCCAGCGCGCTCAAAATCCTTATAAACCGCGCATCCGTGGATCCCGGCCGGGAGCTGAACGGACGGTCTCAGCAATCTCACCTTTCGGCGATGTTGATGTGGCAGGGCCAGTTGGCCCGTCGTCCCGTGCTTCCGCCTTCTGAGCAATATCGAGTCCTTTCCTAAGGTCTCGAAGGGCTTGCCGCCGGGAACCGCGCTAACACAGGAAAGGACACCCATGCCTCTTTATGAGCATGTTTTTCTCGCGCGTCAGGATGCGAGCACCCAGCAGGTCGAAGATCTGACCACCCAGATGACGGGCATCGTCGAAGGGCTCGGCGGCAAGATCACCAAGACCGAGAACTGGGGCGTACGCTCCCTCACCTATCGCATGAACAAGAATCGCAAAGCACACTTCGTGCTGATGAACATCGATGCGCCCTCGGCGGCGGTCACCGAGATCGAGCGGCAGGAGCGGATCAGCGAAGACGTGATCCGCTATCTCACCGTCCGCGTCGAAGAGCACGAGGAAGGTCCGTCGGCCATGATGCGCAAGGCCGATCGTGATCGCGAACGCGACGACCGTGGCGGTGGTTTCCGCGGTGACCGCGAAGGCGGCTTCCGTGGCGATCGCGAAGGCGGTGGCTTCCGCGGCGACCGTGGCCCGCGCCGTCCGCGCGATGAAGACGCAGCGGTTGAGGAGTAAGAATCATGGCTGAAGCTGGTGCACGCCGTCCGTTTTTCCGTCGCCGCAAGACCTGCCCGTTCACGGGTCCGAATGCGCCGAAGATCGACTACAAGGATTCCAAGCTGCTGATGCGTTACGTGTCCGAGCGCGGCAAGATCGTGCCGAGCCGTATCACTGCCGTGTCCGCACTGAAGCAGCGTGAACTCGCTCGCGCCATCAAGCGCTCGCGGTTCCTGGGTCTGCTGCCTTACGTGATCCGCTAAGAATACTGACGAGCGCACGAACCTCGCGCGCTCGTCATTCTCTCGACGTTTGACTGGGCACGATCTTCGCCGAAAACCGGTTTCCACTTTTCGGGATCGTACCTTTAATGTTCATAACACTGCGGGGTCGTCCCACGGTGGATGGTTGGGGTTCAAAAAACCTCTAACCGCTCGAAAGGAGCGGGACAGCTGATGATGACGGGTATCCTCATTGCACTGGCGGCTGGCCTTGCGTCGGCGACGATGTTCGCG
>JBOHIT010000258.1:0-4969 GCA_050726155.1 Bradyrhizobium sp. | reverse complement strand
CAGGGGTGGGCATGGCGGCAGCGAAAATGAGCGTGGCTGAACTGGAGAAGTTCCTCCACGATGAATTCCCGCAGGCATTCAAAGGCGGCGATATCACCATCGAAAGCGCCGATGGCGAGACCTGCCTGCTGCGCCAGCGCTTCAACGAGAACATGCTGCGTCCGGGCGGCACGGGGTCGGGCCCGACGCTGATGGCGATGGCCGATTTCGCGATGTATGTGGTGCTGCTGTCGGCCATCGGGCCGGTCGGGCTTGCCGTGACCACCAACCTCAACATCAATTTCCTGCGCAAGGGCCAGCCCGGCCAGGACGTGCTGGCCGCAGCGCGGTTGTTGAAACTCGGCAAGCGGCTGGCGGTCGGGGAAGTTAATCTGCTGTCAGGCACATCGCCGGATCCGATCGCGCATGTCACGTCGACCTATTCCATTCCAAACAAATAGGCTTTTTCACGGTAATATAACACCATATTTCTAAGCTATTGTTTTTGTAGAATTAATTGTCACCATTTGGCATTGACGCGTCGCGCCCGGTTCTCTAGAAACCGCGCAGTTCGGCGCAGCCTGCGCCGCGGTCCCCTTTTACGGATTTCCTCACATGAAAACCTTTTCGGCAAAGCCCGCCGATGTGACGAAGAAGTGGGTGCTGATCGACGCCAAAGGTCTGGTGGTCGGACGGCTCGCTACCCTCGTCGCCATGCGCCTGCGCGGTAAACACCTGCCCACCTACACGCCCCACGTCGATTGCGGCGATCACGTCGTCATCATCAACGCGGCGCACGTCGTCCTGACCGGTCGCAAGCGCGACCAGAAGGTCTACTACAAGCACACCGGGTTCATCGGCGGCATCAAGGAGCGCACTGCGAAGTCGATCCTCGAGGGTCGCTTCCCCGAGCGCGTGGTCGAGAAGGCCATCGAGCGCATGATCCCGCGCGGTCCGCTCGGTCGCGTGCAGATGGGTAATCTGCGCGTTTACCCCGGCGCCGAACATCCGCATGAAGCCCAGCAGCCGCAGACGGTTGATATTGCTTCGATGAACCGCAAGAACATGAGGGCCGCATAAGATGTCCGACACCATGCAGTCTCTCGACCAGTTGTCGTCCCTGAAGACGGCGGCTCCCGAAGCGCCGAAATACGTCAAGAAGGTCGACAAGTTCAACCGCGCTTACGCCACCGGCAAGCGCAAGGACGCGGTTGCCCGCGTCTGGATCAAGCCGGGCGCCGGCAAGATCGTGGTCAACACCCGCGAAGTCGAAGTCTACTTCGCCCGTCCGGTGCTGCGCATGCTGATCCAGCAGCCGCTGGTCGCGGCCGCACGCGCCGGCCAGTACGACGTCATCTGCACGGTCGCCGGCGGCGGTCTGTCGGGCCAGGCGGGTGCCGTGCGTCACGGCATCTCCAAGGCACTGACCTGCTTCGAGCCGGATCTGCGCGGCGTGTTGAAGAAGGGCGGCTTCCTGACCCGCGACTCCCGTACCGTGGAGCGCAAGAAATACGGCCGCGCCAAGGCGCGCAAGTCGTTCCAGTTCTCGAAGCGCTAATTGCTTCGTTAAAATTTGCAGCGATTGCTGCATTCATCAAACGGCAAAAAGGGCGCTCAACAGCGCCCTTTTTGTTTTCAGTTTAGAGATGAATTAACGCAGATTTTCGCGAAAACTTGTGTGTGCATGCACACGAAAATGGAACCCGGGGGTCTTAGCGTGCAAGACGTGGCGGCGCAGCATCACCATTTTCAAATGCGCCACACACCATTGCATCACACTCTCAGGGTGGGGCTCATGTCGTTTGATACGTCCACGCTTTATCTGTTCGCGACCATGGTTGCTGGCATGCTCGGTGCCATGCTCATCTTCTTCGGCAAGCAGGAGAAGGTTCCGGCGTTGAAATGGTGGGGCACGGCCTATTTGCTGGGTGCGGCCTCGGTAGCGATCTGGACCGTCGGCGGCGCCAGGCTTGGCGCGCCGCTGACGCTGGCGCTGAACGCGGTCGGCTTCATCGCGTGCGGTATGGTCTGGAACGCCGCGCGCGTATTCCTGGGCCGCAAGCCGAATCTGCCCGGGCTGGTGTTTGGCGCCATCGCCTGGGTCGGTGTGTCGGTGGCGTTGCCGTCGGTGGATTCGGCGATGCGCCTGACCATTGGCGCTGCGATCGTTTCGATCTATGCGGCGCTGACGGCGTCGGAATTGTGGAGCGAACGCCGGCGCAACATGCAGAACCGCTGGCCGACGATTGCGGTGCCCGTCATGCATGGTTGCGTGCTGATGCTGCCGATCCTGCTCGGCGACCTGCTGCGGCCACATGACGAAAATTTCTCCAGCAGCGTCTGGGTGACCGCGTTCTCGATCGAGCTCGTGCTGTATGCGATCGGCACCGTGTTCGTCATCTTCATGCTGGTGTCGGACCGCGCGGTGACCGTGCACAAGACCGCGGCCTCGATCGATCCCTTGAGCGGCATGTTCAACCGTCGCGGCTTTGCCGAGGCCTGCTCGCGGGTGATCGAACGCGAGGCCAAGGCCGGCCGTCCGGTGACGGTGATGATCTTCGACATCGACCATTTCAAGGGCATCAACGACCGTTTCGGCCATCCCGCGGGGGACGAGATCCTGAAACTGTTCTCGACCGTGGTGGTGAACAATCTTCGCATCAGCGACCTCTCGGGGCGCATTGGCGGCGAAGAGTTCGCGGCACTGCTGCCCTGCGCGCTGGATGAAGGCGTGCTGGTGGCCGAACGCGTGCGTGAGGCGTTCGAGGCGTCCGGTATCGTGTGCGAGGAAGGCCCGGTCGATACCACCGTCAGCATCGGTGTGGCTGGCGGGCCGGCCGGCACCGAGCTCGAGGTGCTGCTGGCGGCGGCTGATACCGCGCTCTATCAGGCCAAGCGCAGCGGCCGCAATCGCGTCGAGGCCGCGGAAGAACTGCCGCTGTCGCTGGAGCATTGGCGGCGCAAGACCGCGGGCCTGTCTGCTTCGGCACGTCCAGTGCCGGTGACGACCTGACGGATAGACACCGGGGTAACCCGGTGTTTACCATTCCGTCGATATTATTTGCGCTATGGAATCGATTCGCTCGCGAAACCCCCAGGCTGCGCTGATGTCGCTCGAGGCGGCCGCAGTCTCCGCCCGTGGCGGTTTCGCCTGCATGTTTTCCAGCTCGGAAGAATTCGAGACGGCGCTCATAAGCGAGCGCCGTGCGCAGGGTCGCTACGATCAGCGCAGAACGCGCTGGCCTGCTATCCTGTTTGTCGGCTGCTCGCTGATGGTTGTCGGTACCGTGTTGCTGTTCAACTGAGTTCGCTTCAAGGTTATGCTGATGCAGGGGCGCCGCGAGGCGCCTTTTTCTTTTGGGCGGTCTGAGTTAGACACGCTTATTCCCAGCAGAAGTGGACCCAGCAGAAGGCTGCCCCCGACATGATCACCGAAATCGCACAAATCGACGTCAAGCCCGGTACCGAGAAGGAATTTGAAGCCGCGGTCGCCAAGGCGCGGCCGCTGTTCCTGCGCGCCAAGGGCGGCAAGGGGTTTGAACTGCACAAGTCGATCGAGAAGCCGTCGCGTTATCGCCTGATGGCGAAATGGGAAACGCTGGAAAATCACACCGTCGACTTCCGCGGCTCCGAAGATTTCACGGCATGGCGCGCGCTTGTCGGGCAGTATTTTGCGGCACCGCCCGAGGTCGAGCACACCGAGACGGTGCTCGGCTCTTAGGGCTGAAATCCATTCAGGCCATCAACGTCGTCTCGGGCTTTACGCCTTCGGCCTTGAAATGGTCGATCATGACCTTGGCGATCGCCATCAGGGGGAGCGCCAGCGCCAGGCCCCAGATGCCAAAGACGACGCCGAGCAGGATCTGGAATGCAAACAGCGTGGCGGGCGGAATATCCAGCGCCTGGCGCTGGATGATCGGCGTCAGCACGTAACTTTCGAGCGCGTGCACGCCGAGGAACAGGATGAACGCGCTCAAGGCGGCGACCCATCCCGAGGCAAGGCTCGCCAGTACCACGATCAGCCCGCCGAGGATCGCGCCGACCGTCGGAATAAAGGCGAGCAGGCCGGCCTGGATGCCCAGGATGAACGAACTCGGGATGCCGATGATCGCAAGGCCGACCCAGGTGACAAAGAACACCGCGGCCATGGTGATGATCTGCGCGATCAGCCAGCGCTCCAGCGTCCATCCGATCCGGTCGATGATGATGGTGGCGCGGGCGCGGTGCTTGGCCGGCGCCATGAACAACAGCCCGTTGCGGTAGACGCTCGGCTGCACGGCAAAGGCCAGCCCTAGGAACAGCACGATAAAGAAGTTTCCGACCGCGCTCACGGTGCCGAGGATCAGTTTCAGGCTCTGGCTGAAGATGGCGCCGCCGCTGGAGGCAATTGTACTGGCGCTCGGAAGGCTATGGGTCGGAGCTGGCGCTGCCGGCACGGGAGAATCCGGCGAGGTTGCGTTCAGGCTGCCGAAATCGAAAAAGCTGGTATCGACGCCGTTTTTTTCCAGGAAGCCTTTGACGCTGACCAATTGCGACTTGATCGTGTCGCTCAACACCTTGGTTTGCTGCGCGATGGTGGCGCCGCCGAGGAAGAGAATGCCCGACAGCAAGCCGGCCAGCACCAGGCCGACGACGGTCAGCCGCAGCGAATGCGGAAGTTTGACCACGCGGCCGAGCATATTGGCCATCGCGGTGAGGGCGACGCCGAGCAGCACGCCGGCAAAGATCAGGAACAGGGTCGCGGCGAAAGTCCAGGTGAATAGCAACAGCGCGGCGAACAGCACGATTCCGATGCCGCCAACCGATATCGCCCACGCCAGATCATTGCGGGCCAAGAGGCGATCGTCCGTCGGACCTGTCACGTTGATTCCTTCCTGCAGAATATTCGTAGGCCACTCTTTCGCGAAAATTCGTCCGGGATCAAGCGGCGAGGCGCGCGCCGGTTTGACGCTGGCGTGCCCGGTGTGCCAAGCGGTGCAGGCCACGGGAG
>JBOHIT010000257.1:0-5277 GCA_050726155.1 Bradyrhizobium sp. | reverse complement strand
GGGCTCGCGCGATGCGGCGTAGGGATTGCGGCCGCCGGCCCTGCCCGCGACCTGATCGCCTGAGACCGCGGCGGGCTGGCAGATCACCCGCCCGCTGGAACGGCGCATCAGATCGACGTGAATATGGTCCTCGTGGAAACGGTTGGAGCCCGGCGCCAGCACGGTGTTGAACTGCTGGCAGGCTGCCCCCTGCACGTCGCGCAAGAACCCCTGCTCTTCCGGCATGCCGCGCCAGCCGCCCTTCACCGTGACGCGTCTGCCATCGGCCAACCCGAAGGAAGCGATGTCGAGCGCATTGCCAAACGCGTGCTCGGATATGTGCGCGCCCGGATTGCCGTTCATGCCGCGGCAGGAATAGGCGGAGATCTGCCTGATCTCGACCACGCGAACACCGAACCAGCGCTGGGCAGCCGGCTGCACTGACTCGGCGAGCCAGCGGTCGAGCACCGAGACGATCGGACAGGCCAGCGTCGCCGTCGGCTTGATCGCAACCGGCCCCACCGTATTGACGGGATCGCCGAGCGTCGGCCCGAGCCGCGGCGGCGCGGTGGCTGGCGCCTGCGAATAGGGTGCCGGCGAATAGTTCGGCGGAGATGACGGGTAACGGTCGCGCGGCGGATAGGCGGGTGCGGCCAGATAAGAGCCGCCGCCGCGCGGATCGCGCGATTGCGGCGCGCCTTCGGCCGGCAGATCGATTTCATCCTCCTGTTCGGCCACGCCGGGCGCGGTCAGCGAAATCGGTCCATTGGGCGGCGCGCCGTAATTTGGCTGGCGCAGCGCCTGATCGGAATAGGTTCGCGGCGCGGCGGCCGGCGCGCGCTGGATCGGCCAGCGTGGCTGGTTGCCGATATTTCCGGGCGGCCGTAATTCATCGGCGAAACCAAAGCTTGAGCTGCCCTCGCCGAGGGCGGCGACTTTCAACGGAAATTGCGCGCCACAGGCGCCGGGGCCGGAAATCGGCTCGATCCGGACCAGTTCGGGGCCTTCCTTCACCGCACCCGATTTCAGGCATGCGGCCTCTGCCTCGGCCCGCCACGGTTCGCGCTCGGCAGACTGAAAAAGTCCGCGGCCACAACCCGCCAAGGAGACAAGGACGAAGGAGCCGACGAGATACAAACGAACTCCGCGCGTCATCGGCGCACGTTCGGCGAATTTATTTAAGAAGTCTTCAACACGTTGATTTCATAAATTATTTACCATGTTGCCCGCGCGGACCGGCTGTGGACGGGTCGGGATGGACAGCAGCGCTGACTTTTTTGGCCGGGAACGCTTTGTTAGCCTGAAGCGTTATGTGCGGGCACGACGTGAACCAAGGGAGTATTCCCATGACCATGGTCAGCAGGCTGAGCGTTGTTACCGCGTACGTCGCATTCGCCTTTGTCGGCGCCATTGTGATCGGCGTGTTCTAGGCTTCCCCTTCCAGGCTCGAAGCCAATCGGAAACTAAATCGCCCGGTGGTCACTCCACCGGGCGTTTTTATGTCGGCGATGATGCTTGCTCACCAGACGTAGCGCGCGACGCCCTTGCCGGCGTAGGAGCGGGTGACGTTGGAGAACTCGCCCTCGAAGACGCCGGCAAGCGAGAAACCGTTCAGCCATTTCACTTCGGCTGAAGCCGTCGCCAGCGCCGCGTCCTGCGCCTGTGCCGCGCCGTTGACGACGAAGCTCGCACCCGGCAGCGCCTGAAAGGTGGCCGCGACGTTGCGGTCGGCGTTGAAATCATGCGCCCACGCCAATCGTCCGCGCAGCGTGAGCACGGCATTCGGCATCGCGAATGATTTATCGGTGCGAAGCCCCAATTCCGATCGCGACGCGGTCACCGTTTTGGCGCTGTAGGCGAGCGCAAAGGTATTGGCGCCCGACACCACCCGCTCCGCATAGGCGGGCAGATCGAAACTGGTGAACTGGCCGGCGGCGTAAGGCGTGATGCCGACGCCGCCCACCCACGGCGCGACAAATCGATAACCGCCCTCGACGCGGCCAGAGAGCGCGTTGGCGTTGAATTCCGCGCGCAGCCGGTCGACGCCGGCGATGGTCACCGTCCGATCCGTCGTGATGTCCTGCCAGCCATAGGCCAGTGCGCCGGAGATGTAGGCGTTGCCGGCATTGTGCTTGACGAAGGCTCCGGCCTGGAACAGGTCGGAGCGTCCGCTGCCGCCATTGGCAACACTGAAATTGGTACCGCCACCGGCGAGCGCAAATCCGGCTATGGTGCATGGCGAGAAGACATAATCCGCCCCCGCCGCAAGGCCAAATACGCGGCTGGTGGTGTTGTTCGATCCCAGCGCGGCGTTGCCATCAGTGGTCTGCGAACCGCCGAACCCCGCCGACCACACGCTCCAGCGCGGGTCGAACACCGGATTGCGAGGTGCGGCCTTGGTCATCACGCCATAGGCATCGCGTTCGACGCCGGAACGTTTGCGGCCCGAGGATGCATAGGCGCTGGCGGCTTCGTCTGAAAATGGCGTTGCGTTCGCCGCGGGCGCGGCAGCATCGCCACGTCCGCCGATGAACGGATCGAGCAACGCGCCCATAAACTGCGTCATCGCATTGAAGGTGGTTTGCTGCGATCCACTCGCGGTCTCGCCGGCTGCCTGGGCAAGACCTGCCGGGGTCAGAGCCCCGAATACGATCGGAATACTGCCGTTGCTGTTGAAGAAATTGGTCAGCGCGTTGCCGACATTCTGCTGGTTGTTGTTCAGGCCGGGCAGATTGGATACCGCAAGGTCGAGGTTGAGATAGACGTTGTTGGCGTCATAGCCAAGGCTGGCCACCAGTATTGACGGCATATTTGTGCTCGCCAGCGAACCGAATGTACCGATCACGCCGCCACTGGCGCTGAGGATCGTGTATTGCTTCGAAACGTATGACCCTGCGGCGAAGCTCGCCTTGACCGTCGCTCCGCCAAGCGTCGCAGTGCCGTTGACGTTAACGCGGTCGGCGCTGACAGGCGATACCTCGACCATGTAGCTCGAGGCTGCCGTGAATACGAGGCTACCCTGCACCGTCAGCGTGCCGATCGAATTGCCGGGCGCCAGTGTACCGCCATTGATGGTTGTATTGCCGACGATGCCATTGCCACCGAGCGTGCCGCCCGCATTGACCGTTGTCAGCGATGATGACACGGTCGAGCCGTCAACGATGAGCGTGCCGCCATTGATCGCCGTTGCGCCAGTGTAGGTATTGTTACCCGACAGCGTCATGGCGCCGGTGCCAATCTTGGTTAGGCCCATCGTTAGATTCAAAGCAGCCCCGTTCGATATCACACCTGAGAACGCGGTGGACGTATTGTCGGCACCGGTCGTCAGCGTCACGCCGCCGCCGCCAATTGGACTGAGGACCTTGCCCGCACCCGCGAGTGAGCCGATCGTTTCGTCATTTGCGATGCCCAGAACCGCACTGCTGGCTACGGTCACTGCCGACATGTCAGGAATCGCATTGCCGTTAGCTACCTCCAACGCGCCCACGTTGATGTTCGTCGTTCCGCCATAGCTATTCGCCCCCCTCAAAACCAGAGTGCCCGCGCCAACCTTGGTCAAACTGCCGGAACCGTTGATTGCGGAGGGAATTGCCAGGACATTAAAAGGACCGCCATTCGTAACATCGAACGTGCCACCAAGACTGTTCAAGGTGACGGCGCGCGTCGGCGACAGCACGAGTGAGCCGAAATTCGTATCCCTTAACGTACCGCCGTTGAATGTCAGCCCCCCGGATGCGACGCCGAGATTGCTGTCTGCAGAGAAAGACAACACGCCGGCATTGATGAATGTGCCGCCCCCATATGTGTTGACGCCGGATAGCGTGACGGTATCGGCAGTGGACTTGGTCAAAGCACCGCTGCCGGTAAGGGCCGCGGAGACCGCGCCAGAGCGGACATCGAACCCACCCGACGACGAAAGCGTGCCATTCTGGATCGTACCCGCCGCAACTGTGACACCGCCATTCTGAATCTGGGTAGAACCGCCGAGATCGAGAATGGCGCTATCGCTATTAACGACGGTAACGCGCGCGATGCTGCCCAGTGTTCCTGAGCCGGACAGCTGCAGCGTACCGTCAGAGATCGTGGTACCGCCAGTATAGGAGTTCGTGCCTGAGAGAGTGACGATGCCGCTACCGGTCATCGTCAACGCGCCCGAGCCCGCCAGCACGGCACTGATCGTTCCCACCTGCACGCCGAAGGAGCTACTGGCAATCGTGCCGCCGATGATCGATCCACCATTCAGCGTCATCGCGCCGGTCGTTTGCAAAGTGCCGTTTAGATCGAGTATTCCGCCCAAAACGGCCAGGTTGCCGGTGGTTGCGCCGAGCGTGCCGACACCGGCGAGTTGCAACGTACCCGCGCTGACGGTCGTGCCGCCGCTGTAACTGTTAACGCCCGACAGCAGCAGCGTCCCCGCGCCAATCTTGATCAATGAAGCGCCCCCGCCGCCGCCGACCCCACCATCGGCTATGACGCCGCCGACAGTGGTGGAAAGACCATTGCTGCCGACACTAAGAGCATTTCGGCCGAGGAAGTAGCCGCCAGCGCCAGCGATCGACCCGGCACTGATCGGGTTGGCCCCGAAGGCGCCGGAGAAATCGACAATGCCGCCAGCCTCGGTGACAAAACTAGCTTGCCCCGTAGTCGGGGTAAAAAAATCAGTACGGCCACCATTTCTAGTGAGGATGCTGGCGTTGCCGGCCGTGCTCGAACCGGCGAACAGGGTCCGGCCGCCGCTGTTGGTGATTATATTGGCGTTACCGCCCGTGCTGTGATCGCCAAAACTCGTTTGACTGCCATTGTTGGTGGTAATGGTCGCATTGGCGGCACTGCTCGAGCCGGTAAATTCCGCAGTGCTTCCGCTGCCAAGAGTATTACTGATCGTGGCAGTACCGGCGTTACTGTGATCGTCGAATTCGACGACAGAAAAGATCGCGTTGCCGGCCGTGCTGCCGTTCTTAAAGAAAATCTCTCCCACGCCGAAAATCGGCGCGTTCGAGGAGTTGTTGACGATGCCGGCACCATTGATGGTAAGTGCCTGAAATCCGCCAACAGGGAATGTGAAGGAATAGGTAGGCGCCCCGGCTGAGAACTGGATGGTGTTGATCGAGTTGAGGCCGCCGATCGCCACCGATGTCGGTGCGCCATTATTCGTGAATGATGCCGTATTGGTTGGCGCTGGTCCGGGGCTCCAATTGCTATCAGTGCTCCAATCGCTGTTGGTCGTGCCCGTCCAGGTACCATCAATCGCGAGCGCCGGTGCTGCGCTCAAGCAAATGTACACGACCAATACAGGCC
>JBOHIT010000256.1:0-5560 GCA_050726155.1 Bradyrhizobium sp. | reverse complement strand
GGGTATAGCCGCCTGATGGGTACCGACGAAGAAGGCACGCTGGGCCGGCTCAAGGCACTCAGGAAGACCCTTCTCGATCCGACTATCGCCGCCCATCGAGGACGGATCGTCAAGACCACCGGCGACGGCATGCTGGTTGAGTTCGCGAGCGCCGTCGACGCCGCAAGAGGCGCCGCTGAAGTCCAGCGCGCCATGGCAACGCAGAACATCGATGTGCCGCAGGACAGGCGGATCGAATTTCGCATCGGCATTCACGTCGGCGACATCATCATCGATGACAACGATATTTTCGGCGATGGCGTCAATATTGCGGCCCGCCTCGAAGGTATCGCCGAGCCGGGCGGCATCTGCGTTTCAGATGACGCGCAACGTCAGATCCGCGGCAAGGTCGAGCTGACGTTCGACGATTTGGGTCCGCAGTCATTGAAGAACATCGCCGAGCCGATGCGTGCCTGGCGGCTGCGGATCGACAAGACCACTCCTGCAAGGCAGCCCGGGAAGGCGGTCGAGGCCACGCAACCTCCCGCCCTTCCCGACAAACCCTCCATCGCCGT
This sequence comes from Bradyrhizobium sp., assembly GCA_050726155.1. Lineage (GTDB taxonomy): Bacteria > Pseudomonadota > Alphaproteobacteria > Rhizobiales > Xanthobacteraceae > Bradyrhizobium. The sequence continues at coordinate 5,006 of JBOHIT010000256.1, read as the reverse complement.
GCTGCCGTTCCAGAACATGTCCGGCGACCCGGAACAGGACTACTTTGCCGACGGCATGGTCGAGGAGATCATCACGGCGCTCTCCCGCTTCAAGTCGCTGTTCGTCATCGCGCGCAATTCGAGCTTCACCTACAAGGGCAAGGCCGTCGATATCAAACAGGTGGGGCGTGAACTTGGCGTTCGTTACGTGGTCGAAGGCAGTGTACGCAAGGCAGCCGGGACGGTTCGCATCACGGGTCAGTTGATCGACGCCACGACGGGTGCGCACCTCTGGGCGGATCGCTTTGAGGGCAAGCTGGACGATGTCTTCGCGCTGCAGGACAAGATAACCGAAGGCGTGGTCTCCGCGATTGCGCCGACCATATACAAGGCCGAAATCGACACGGCCGCGCGACGTCGGCCAACCAACCTCAGCGCGTACGACCTCTGCCTCCGGGCGCAGCCACATTTCTACTCGATGACCCGTGAAGGGCTTGCCGAAGCTCTCCAGCTGAGCAACCGCGCATTGGAGATTGACCCCCGGTATGGTTTTGCCGCGTATATGGCAGGTAGCTGTCATATCTTCACGATAACGCAAGGCTGGGCCCGCGACCTCAAGCATGAGATTGGGGAAGTGAACCGGCTTATTTCGTTGGCACACAGCGTTGACGAGAACGACCCCGACATACTGGCCACCGTCGGTTGTGTGACGTCTTTTCTAACGGAGGACTTTGCCACTGCGGCCGAAATGGTGGACCGTGCGGTTGCTCTCAACTCAAATTCTGCCGTTGCATGGAACCTGCGAGGGCAGGCTTACCTGTTTGGGGGGCAGGTGGCGGAAGCCCTCCGAAGTTTTGAACGGACCATTCGCCTGAGTCCCATCGACCCCATGCTTTACATGACCCATGCCGGCATGGGGATTGCGTTGATCGAGCTTCGGCGCTTCGACGAAGCGTTCGCGGCAGCCACCCGGGCCGCTCACCAGAACCAGACTTATGCGACGACCTATCGCTGCCTCGCGTCAGCCCTGGCCCATCTCGGACGTGAAGCGGAACTGCAGAGCGTGGTTTCGCGCCTGCTCGAGATCGAACCCAATTTTCGAATTTCTGAATGGATGAAGCGCGGCGCTCAGTGGCACAAGCACAACAAGCTGTTGATCGAAGGTATCCGCAAAGCCGGACTTCCGGAGTGATAAGGCACCGGCCCGCCGCGATGCCTTGCTGGCAGGACATGTCGCGCCCAGTTCTTCGGCCCTCTGTGACCCGCCGACATCTGCTCGATGTCGGCGCCCGGTTAACGCTGGCGGCTTTCGCCTCGGCGGCGATCTTGCCGCGCCCGGCCGCAAGCCAATCCGGCCTGGTGGAGGGCTATGCGGACGGCGACGGGGTAAAGCTGCATTTTGTCCGGGGTGGCGAAGGCGAGTTGATGCTGTTCCTGCATGGCGCGCCGGACTCCGGGTGGCTTTACACGAACCAGCTTGCTGAATTCAGCCGCGACCACATGGCGGTGGCGCCCACTTTGCGCGGCTTTCCGCCATCGGATCAGCCGAAAGCCGTCGACGCCTACGCGATGCCGAGATTGCTCGGCGATGTACTTGCCTTGATTCGGCATTTCGGCCGTGAGCGCTGCATCCTGGTCGGCAATGACTGGGGTGGCTGCATCGCCTGGGTGTTTGCCTCGGCCTATCCAAGCCGGGTCGAGCGCCTGGTCATTCTCAACGCACCGCACCCGGCGATCATGCTCCGCGAACTCCGCAACAACGCAACGCAAATTCAGGCGTCGCAATATGAGCGCGACTATTACAACGCTGTCGCCCCCTATCCGGCCTGGTACAATTACTACCGCGCGGATCCGATCAAGGTGCCTGCTTCCATCGCCGACGCCAAGCAAACGGAAGCGCCGGACCTCGCCGCAAGATTTTTTGCCGATGTCGCGGAAGCTCCCGCCACCCGATCGCTCCGGGTCGATGTCCCAACGCTGGTGCTGTGGGGGATGCAGGACCCGGCCTGCCTGCCCGGTCAGCTGGATGGTCTCCACGACCATGCGCCGAATGCGACCGTGGTCCGGATCGCGGATGCGGGCCACCTCCCGATGCAATCCCATCCGGCGCTGGTCAATCGTGCGATCCGGGATTTCCTGCGGCGCAAGTGAGCACCGGCCGTTGGGGAACTCTAGGGCAGGACGAATCGATCTGGCCGCGCATTCCCCTCACCTCTCCCGCTTGCGGGGGAGGTCGACGCGCGAAGCGCGGCGGGTGGGGGTCTCTCCACTTGGAAGGCGCGTCGTGTGGAGAGACCCCACCCCAACCCTCCCCCGCAAGCGGGAGAGGGAGCGCAGCATCGTCGCGGATGCAACTCGACTTATCCTCGCTCTACCGCTCGCCGTTCACGAGTTGATAGGTGCCGCGCTCGAACGCGTCGTAGGCGGCCAGCGCCTTGGCGTCGGCGAACGGCAGATACTGCATCATGATCACGCCGGCGACGCCGCGGGCGGGATCGATCCAGAAGAACGTGTTGTTGATGCCGCCCCAGCTCAGGCTGCCGGGGGAGCGCTTGCCTTGCACCTGATTGACCGTGATCAGGAAGCCGAGCCCCCATTTGTCCTTGCCATCGTCGATGAAGGTAAAGTCGGCGCTGCGCGGCAGCGCACTCTTGAGCGCGGGCACCGTGACCGCGCCGATGTGGTTCTGGCCCATCAGCGCGACCGTCTCGGCTTTCAGCACGCGCGCGCCATCCAGCGCGCCGCCATTGAGCAGCATGCGCACGAAGCGCCCGTAATCCTCGGCGGTCGAGGCGAGCCCGCCGCCGCCGATCGGCGCCGCGATGGTCAGCCCGACCGCGTTTTTTTGCAGTTCAATGGCGCCGTCCATGCGCTCGCCGCCGCGCTGTTGCTGCGCGACGAGGCGCGGGCCCTTGGCTTCCGGCACGTTATAGGACGTGTCATCCATCTTGAGCGGGGCAAAGATGTGCTGGCGGAAATATTCCTCCAGCTTCTGGCCGGACACCACCTCGACCAGCTTGCCGACCACGTCGGTCGAGGTGCTGTAGTGCCAGCGCTCGCCCGGATCGAACAGCAGCGGTCCGCCGAACGGATAGGTTTCGCCGGCGCGCGGCTTGAGATCGCGCCAGATCGCGCTGGTGAACGGATAGGCCAATCCGGAGGTGTGGGTCAGGAAGTGCTTGACGGTCGCCGGCCGCGACGCCGGGCGGACCTGATAGGCGCCGGTCGCCGCGTCGAAGGTTTCAATGACCTTCAGTCCCTTAAGCTCCGGCAGGTACTTTTCAGCGGGGTCATCGAGCCCGATACGGCCCTGCTCGATCAGTTGCATCAACGCCACCGACGTGACCGGCTTGGTCATCGAGGCGATGCGAAACAGCGCGTCCGATGTGAGCGCGCGCCCGGTCGCGACATCGGCGACGCCGAATGCGCCCTTGTACAGCACGCGCTCGCGATCGGTGACCAGCGCCACCACGCCCGGTACGTCCTTGCGCTCGATCGCGCCGCGCAGGCTGGCATCGAGGGTTGAACTCCCCTTTGAATTTTGTGCACTCGCAGTACCCGTCAAGGCAGCCACTCCAACGCTGATGGTGAAGACAATTCCGGCGGTCGTTCTATACATGGAAGCCTCCCTGTTGTGCATGGCGCGGGCGATGCCCGCGCAGCTCTTTACGAAGCTCTTGTTTATTCGTAGCCGGCTCGATGATGGCGACAGGCATACGGCGCCGCCGCGGTGTTATCATTAGCACCCGCAACGGTTTGAGTCTCGACTTCTCGATCGGGACGTGCTTGAGCCGGTGCAACCGGCGATGGCGGATTTGTGGGATCGTGCCCCATGTCATGCGCCAATCTGTCCCGCCCTGCCCACGTGGCAGAGGCCAGGCGATGGGCTACCCTCATCGAAGTCCAGGGAGAGAATCATGCCAACAAAACTGAATCGTCGTCACTTCATCGCTGCCGGTACGGCGGCCGCCGCCGCTCCCTTGCTGTTGCGGCGAGCCTCGGCGCAGGCCGCATGGCCGTCGCGGCAAATCCGCATGATCTGCAGCTATCCGGCCGGCGGGCAGACCGACCTGCTGGCGCGCGCCTTCGGCGATTACATCGGAAGGCAGGTGGGCAAGTCCGTCGTGATCGAGAACAAGGCGGGCGCCGCCGGTTCGATCGGCGCCGCGGAAGTCGCGCGCGCCGAGCCTGATGGCCACACCATCCTGTGCTCGATCTCCACGACGTTTGTCATGAACCGGGTGATGATGAAGAACCCGGGCTATGACATGGACAAGGACCTCGCGCTCGTCAGCGTCATCCCGGGCGCCGGGCTGCCGCTAGTCGCAAGCCCGAAATCCGGCATCAAGTCACTGGACGACTTCGTCGCCTTTGCGCGCAAGAGCGGCAGGATGAACTTCGGTACCTACAGCGCGGGCTCATCGCCGCACATCACGATCAACGAACTCAACAGGCAGTATGGCCTCAACATCGAGCCGATCCATTACCGCGGCGAAGCGCCGATGTGGACCGGCGTGGCCGACGGCACGCTCGATGTCGCGATGGGTAGCTACACGGCGGCGCAATCCGTCCTGCAAAGCAACAACGGCGTGGTGTTCGCGGTGCATTCCAAGAAGGTCGCCGCGATCCCCGAGATCAAGACCCTGCCTGAGCTGGGTGCGACCTCGAAATTCTTCACCGTGAGCGGCTTCTCGGGCTGGGCGGTGCCGAAGGCGACGCCGCAGCCGATCGTCGACCGGCTGTCGGAACTCTGCGTCGCCGCCAACAACGATCCCAAGGTGAAGGAAGTTCTTTCCACCTTCGTGCTGGAGCCGGCGATCGGCTTCAAGGAAAGCAACGCGCTGTATCAGAAGGAGTTGCCGGTCTGGATCGAGGCCGGGCAGGCGCTGGGCCTGCCGCCGGCGTGAGGTGGGAAGACGCGTGTCGTAGGATGGGTGGAGCGAAGCGATACCCATCAACTTCGGTCGGTGCAAGAAAGATGGGTATCGCTCCGCTCCACCCATCCTACAATCGATGAACGTCACAAC
>JBOHIT010000255.1:0-8850 GCA_050726155.1 Bradyrhizobium sp. | reverse complement strand
GCTCTCGCGGCCATGTTCGTCGCGGTAGTTCAGGGTGATCTTCTTGCCTTCGTGGATCTGGGTGCGCGTCCGCACCATGTCGATGCGGTCGGGTTCCCGGTTCCAGACCGGCCGGGCGCGGCTTGCGGGTTCGAGCACGAACGGCCGCAGGCGTTCCGGCACCGTATCGGCGATCTTGGCCATCAGGTCCTGGGCGGCGCGCGCCAGCACCGGATCGGCGTGGGTTGTGACCCACTGGGCGCCGAGCACCGCGGCCTCGATCTCGTCGGGTGTCAGCATCAGCGGCGGCAGGTCAAATCCCTTCTCCAGGACGTAGCCCATGCCGGCCTCGCCGCGGATCGGCACGCGCTGTTCGATCAGGGTGGCGATGTCGCGATAGATGGTGCGTTTTGAGGTCTCCAGTTCGGCCGCGATCGCGTCCGCCGTCAGCGGCTTTCGGGTGCGCCGGAGCACCTGAATGATCTGGAACAAGCGGTCGGCGCGTCTCATGGCAGCTCTCTTCTCTGGTCGCTTTTCGTGAGCCCGCCTGGTTGCTGCTGACAGCATGTTGGCAGCAGGGGGTCTCTATAACGGGACAACACCTCAACTGAAGGGAATTTGTCCATGACGATTTTCAGCGAATTCGGCCCCCTCGGAAGCCACCGGCGTCTTGCAAATAGACAGGTCTTCGCCCTGGAACAGCTGGTTTCCATCCACAGCGTCACCATGGATCTGCGCTGGGCGATGGTCGAGCTGGCATGGCGTTCATTCACCGCAATGTGGGCTTTTGCGCAAGGGCGGTTGGTTTGGCGCGCCCGTGGCCATCGTACGCCACGGGAACAGGAAGGTCGCGGCCGGCCTTGCTGCTGCTGACACCACGGTGGCAGCAGGGCGTCGCTAGGCTTTCCACTCGTTCCCAAGGAAATCAGGAGTTTTCGGATGATCACGCTCTATGGCTTCGGCGCCGGCTTTGACTTGCCGGAAATCAGCCCCTTTGTGACCAAGACCGAGGTCCAGCTGAAGATGGCCGGTCTGGCCTATCGCAAGGAAAAGGCGATGCCGCCGGCCTCGCCCAAGGGGCAATTGCCATACATCGTCGACGAGGCCGAAAGCATCGCCGATTCCACCTTCATTCGCGCCCATATCGAGGGCAAATACGGCTTCGATTTTGACGCTCCGCTGTCCTTGCAGGCGCGGGCGCAGGCTTGGGCGTTCGAGCGGATGATCGAGCACCATGTCTACTGGGCGCTCGTCGGCGCGCGCTGGGTCGATAGCGACAATTTCGCCAAGGGGCCGGCGCATTTCTTCGACGGTGCGCCCGACCATCTGCGTGAGAAGCTGCGCGAGGATGCCCAGTTCCGGGTGGCGGAGAACTATCTGTTGAGCGGTCTCGGTCGCCACGGACCGGACGAGGATGTCGATCTTGCCGTCCGCTCGCTGTTTGCGCTGTCGGTGCAGCTCGGCGACAAGCGCTATCTGTTCGGCGAAACGCCGTGCGGCACCGACGCCACCGCTTTCGGCGCCATCGCCGGAATCCTGACGCCGTTCTTCGAATCGCCGCTGCGGCAGCAGGCCGAGAAGTTCGAAAACCTCACCGCCTATGTCGACCGGATGATGCTGCAATATTATCCGGAATTCGGCTGGGCGCCGCTGCAGCAAGAAGCGGCGTAGGCGCACGCGCTTCAGGCGTTGCCGAGCTGTACCTGGCGGTCGACGGCGATCCAGGTCGCTCGCGCCACGGCCAGCAGATTGCCGGCTTCGCCATAGGCCGCGGCCTCGGCAATGCGTTTGCGCCCCTCGCGGCCGGCCTCCCAGGCCGTGACGACGCAGCGTTCTCCCGGGCGCGGCCGGGTCTTGATCCGTGCCGACATCCGGCCGAGCAGGATCGGGGTCCGGTCGAATTTGTCGCTCTCGGGGTTGTGATTGGCTGCATACCCAGTCGGGCAATCGAGCGCCGCCCAGAGAAATTCGGGCGCGACCAGGCCGTCCTCCGCCGCGAGCGACGGATCTGGCGTCCAGGTCGCCGCGAGCACAGCCGAAGCAATTTGGGAGCGACGCCCGAGCGGTCCGGCAAAAATGCGCAATCCATCGCCTTGTGCTCTCGCAGGACCGCACACGAAGCATGTCGGCAACGGATGCTCGTGGGGCTTGATCGGCGTCAGCAACTCCGCCGCAGACGCCTCATCGAGGCTTGCCTGCTCCATCCGCGCCAATTCAAGCGGGACCGATCGTCCGGTGGCGAGGAGCGTGGCGTCATCGCGAAGCTCCCATAACCCGTCATCCGTCGCGACGACATCGAGCGGTTTGTCCAGCGGCGGCGGCGCACGCAGTGTTATCTCCGCGTTGCCGGGAATGTGCCGGGCCAGCCGGCCGCAGACATATCCGCCATTCCCGGAATTCGGCGGACCGCAATAGCGCTTGTCGATGATGATCGAAGTCATTTGATCCGTTCCTCTCTCGACGCTGCTCTATTTTATCTTGAGGACGATTCTTCCCTGAACCGTCCGGTCCGCGACGGCGCGCATCGCTTCCTTGACCTGTTCCAGGGGCAGGACGCGATCGATGTGGGGACGAATCTTCCCCTCGGCCAGCCATTGTGCCAGCGTGTCATTGGAGCGTACCGCCTGCTCGGGGAATTTCTCCGCCCAGGCGCCGGCAAAGACACCGATGATGGAATAATTCTTCAGCAGCAGCAGGTTCATCGGCACTGACGGAATCTGGCCGCTGGTGAAGCCGATCGGCATCAGCCGTCCATCCCATTTCATCAGCCGCGTCATCTGATCGAAAATCGCGCCGCCGACATTGTCGAAGCAGATATCGACGCCTTCGCCTGAGGTGACCGACTTGATTCGCTCGCGCAGGTCTTCGCTGCGGTAGTTGATGACATCAGAGGCGCCGTAACGGCGAACCAGATCCGCCTTGTCGTCGGAGCCGATACCGGCGACGACGCGCAGGCCCAGATGGCGGGCGAGGTCGACGGCGGCGAGGCCAACCCCGCCGGCGGCCCCGGTGATAAACACCGTTTCACCGCGCTGCGCCCGTGCCCGCTCGGCCAGCGCGTAATAGGCCGTGCCGTAATTGTGCCAGACCGTGGCCGCGGTCTCAAAACTGACGCCGTCGGGCAATCGCACGCTCTTCCATTCCTTGGCGACCATCCGTTCGGCATAACCGCCGGTCCAGCTACCGCACGCCACGCGATCGCCCGGCTGAAATCTCGTGACCTTTGACCCGACCGCGACCACGACACCGGCCGCTTCCGTGCCGGGTGCGAACGGCGTCGGTGGTCGCATCTGGTACAGGCCGGAGACCAGCAGGTGGTCCATGAAACTGACAGAGGCCGCATGGACGTCGATCAGTATCTCGTCGCTGTCAGGCGTCGGCGCTTCGATCTCGCCGATCGACAGATGCTCGGGGCCCGTAAACGCGTTGCAAACCACGGCTCTCATTGCAGTGCTCCTTGCCGGCGACGGCCGAAAATGCGCGGTACCAGCATGGGAACGCGCCGGCGATAAGCCTGGTAGGTGGCGCCGAACTCGGCGATCAGATCGCGCTCTTCGAACTGCAGCCCGATCAGGATGTAGGCCGTGTTCAGAACAGCGAACAGCAAATGACCGGCGCTCATCACTGGCGTGGCCCAGTAGGCGAGCAGCAAGCCCAGCATCAGCGGATGGCGCACGATCTTGTAGAGCAGCGGCGTTTTGAACAATTGCGCCGGCGGTTCCGCCCCGCGCATTGCGAAGAAGGCCTGGCGCAGGCCGGAGAGGTCGAAATGATCGATCATGAACGTCGAGGCGAGCACGGTCACCCAGCCGAGCCAGTAGAGACCGATCAGCACCCAGGCCGCAAATCCCTCAACGTGCCAGACCGTCGCCGGAATTGGCCGCCACTGCCAGAACTGCAGCAGCAGGATCAGGCTGGAGAGCAGCACATAGGTGCTGCGCTGGCAGGCCGCGGGGAGGGTTTTGTCCCACCATTGCTTGAATGCCGGGCGCGCCATCACGCTGTGCTGGATGGCGAACAGCCCGATCAGCAGCACGTCGATGACGATGGCCTCGCTCAGGATAGCCGAACCGCCGACGTCGATCGATTTTGGCACGAGGTAATTGCCGACGAAACCGAGGCCGTAGAGAAAGGAAACGGAGAAGACGGCATAGCTCACCATGGCGTAGAACAGGATCAGGAGAGGCGCGAACATGAATGTTTCCCTATTGTGGCGGCAGCGGTGCCGCATGCGAGCGCCGGGGCCGTACGATGGCGATCGGGCTCGATCAGGCCAGACGGCTATCAATCGACCGTCCCCCGTGCGTCCCCTCGAGAAGCCGACAGGGCCGAGTGTGAGTTGAGTGTGATGTCATGACCGCCTTTTCACTCCAGACGTTCGGGTTTCCGGAGATCAGCGGCGGCGACCGGCCGATCAAGCTCAGCCTGCGCAAGGGCCTTGCGCTGCTGATCTATCTTGCGGAAGCCAAGGGTGCCGTTGCACGGGAGGTCCTGGCCACGCTGCTGTGGCCCGAGAGTCCGCGCGAGACCGGCCGCGCGCGCTTGCGGCGCATGCTCCATCGCATCGAGCTCGCACTCAGCCAGCATGTTTTCGAGACCGACCGCAGCAGCGTGCGGTGGTCTTCGTCAGTCGAACTGAAGGTCGACTCGCATCTGTTCGAGCATGCCTGCGATGACGGCGATTTCGAGCAGGCCTGCCTCTTCTATCGCGGCGACTTCCTCGCCGGCTTCTCGCTCGGCGATTGTCCCGAATTCGACGACTGGGCGTTCTATCGCCGCGAGACGCTCCGGGGCCGGCTGATGCACGGGCTGGAACGCCTCGTGCAGGACAAGAATGCCGCCGGCGATCATTTTGCCGCGACAGCTTATGCGGGACGCCTTGTCGAGCTCGATCCGCTGAGCGAGGTGTATGGCCGGCATTTGATCCGCAGCCTGTTGTTGGCCGGCGACCGCAGTTCGGCCGAACGGCATCACGCGGCCCTGACACAGCGGCTGCGCGACGAACTCGGGGTTGCGCCGGAGGCTGCGACCGACGCGCTGCTGGGCCGAGCCGCTTCGCCGCAGGCCGATGCCGTTCCGACGACACGCTATGTCCAGGGCGGCGACGTCCATCTGGCCTATCAGACCTACGGCAGCGGCGAGCTTGATATCCTGATCATGCCCGGGTTCGTTTCACATGTGGAACGAAACTGGGAGCATCCCGCGTGCCGTGCATCGTTGCTTTCACTGATGGCATTCGGACGGCTGATCATGTTCGACCGGCGCGGTGTCGGGCTGTCGGACCGGGCCGGATCGGCTCCGGGTGTCGACGTCACGGCGGAGGATATCGGCACCGTGCTGCGGGCCGCGCACACGCGCCGCATCGTGCTGTTCGGGGCGTCCGAATGTGGGCCGGCCTGCATCAAGTTTGCAGTCGATCATCCGCGCCTCGTGGCGGGTCTCATCCTGTTCGGCTCATTGGCCAAGGGCTCCTGGACGCCGGACCATCCGCACGCCTTGCAGGCGAGCCAGTATGATGCCTGGCGCCGGCAACTGGTTGCCGAATGGGGCGGCCCTGCCGGGATCGAAACCTTCGCGCCGAGCCTTGCGCGCGATCCGCGGGCGAGGGCGTGGTGGGCCGGGCTGCTGCGCGCGGCCTCCAGTCCCGGCGGCATTTGGGCGGTGCTGAAGGCGCTGCGCGACACCGACGTGAGACACCTGTTGCCGCTTGTGTCCGTGCCCACGCTGGTGCTGCACCGCCGGAACGACCGCGCCGTGCGCATTGCGGCTGGCCGCGATATGGCCAGCCAGATCCCCGGCGCGCAGTTCGTCGAGCTCGACGGCAATGATCACTGGTTCTTTGCGGGTGACCAGCAACCCGCGCTTGATGCCATCAAGCGATTCTTCGGTGCGCTGTCGCGGGAGAGAAGGCCGGCGCGTTGACCACTACGCTTTGCCTGAGTACGCTCTAACGGTCCTTTGATTGGCCGCAGATCTATGTCCAATTTCCTTCGCATTGGAATTCACCGGTCGAACGTTTCCGGATACACGTCAAAGGCATGGTGCATTCGGCGGGTTGGTTCCACTGTTTTTCTGAAGTGGGGCGCCGTGGATGTCCATGGCGCGGGAGATGGACGAAAGGTCTACTGGGCGCTTCCACCGAGAGCTAAAGCTGTTCGTTGCCGCACGGTGGAGCGCGCCAGGGAATATTCAAAAGCCGCGATCGCGCGGCGACGCAACCATCGCTACGAACCGCTGGCGGGACCGATTGCGGTCCGGCGCAAGTCAGTCGGTCGTGGCCCCGAACCCGAGCAAGCGCTCGCCACGATCCTCTTTGTCGATATCGTCCGCTCCACCGAAAAGGCCGCGCGGCTCGGCGATGCCAGATGGACGCAGGTGATGAGCCACTATTACGCCGCCGTCCGCAGAGAGCTGAAAAGCCTGCGCGGAAAGGAAGTCGTGACGACGGGAGACGGATTGCTCGCGACGTTCAAGACGCCGGATGCCGGGATCCGTTGCGCGGCCGCGATCCGCGAAGCCGTGCGCACGTTGGGGTTGGAGATCCGGGTGGGGCTGCATGCGGGCGAATACAAGGTGAGCGGGGCGGAGGTGATAGGTCTTGCGTTTCACGTCGGCGCGCGCGTTGCCGCAAAAGCGCGTGCCGGTGAAGTCCTGGTCTCGAGCGCGGTCAAGGATCTGGTGTCGCAATCCGGAATCCGCTTCAAGGATCGCGGCGTCCACCAACTCAAAGGCCTGCCGAAGCGATGGCGCCTGTACCGGGTCGAACACTGAGCGTGTTCCGCAAGAGCGCGTAGGATGGGGAGAGCGAAGCGAAACCCATCAGACAACAGCAACAAGACTTGAGGGGTTTCACCGCGCTCTGGCCATCCCGTGACTCTTAGCTCGCTGCGATCGGCTCGCCCTTCAAGGCCGCCAGCTCTGCTTCGAGCTCGCTGATGTGCGCGTCGCGCGAAGCCAGCGCCGCCGCGACGTCACCCGCATCGAACTTTTGCGGAATGTGCTGCGGGCAATTGGTGTCCCACGCCGAGATCCGGAACAGGATCACCTGCTCGGGCCGCGCCTTGTAGCCCTTGGGCATCAGCGCCTGCGTCAGCGCGGGGTCGTCGTCGACGACGCGCGCTTCGCCCCAGATCTTGACGCGGCGGCGGTGCGCATAATCCATCACGAAGATATGTGCCTGCGGATTCTCCGACAGATTGCCCTGCGTGATGTATTGCCGGTTGCCGCTGTAGTCGGCGAACGCGATGGTGTTTTTGTCGATGATTTTGACAAAGCCCTTCGGGCCGCCGCGATGCTGGATGTAGGGATGGCCGGAACCGTTCGCGGTGGCGAGATAGAAGCTGTTGGTCTCGCCCAGGAAGCCGGCGAGGTTCTCATCGATCTCGGTGCGCCAGCCGCCGCCCTGCTCGACGCGGGCATAGCCCTCGCGCGAGCCTTTACGGGCCTGGATCGCCTTGACCGCCGGGGTGAAGGCGACGTCACTTGAGTAGGTTTGGCTGGATTCGGTGTGAACGTCTGACATCGGAATAACTCCTGGGAGCAAGGCCGCCACTGGCGCCTGTCCTCCGCCATAAAATGCTCTCTTCCCGATCTAAAACAATCATACGGATTGACACGACACTATTGCATAATATGAAATAATGGCATGGACCGTATCGATGCCATGCAAGCCTTTGTCACCGTTGCCGATCTGCAGGGCTTTGCGCCGGCCGCGCGCAAGCTCGGGCTGTCGCCTTCGGGGGTGACGCGGCTGATCGTGGCACTGGAGGAGCGCATCGGCGCCCGGTTGCTGCAGCGGACCACGCGGCAGGTCGCGTTGACCGATGCCGGTGCCCGCTATCTGGAACGTGCGCGCCGGATTCTCAGCGATGTCGAGGAGGCCGAAAGTGCCGCGGAAGGCGAGCGCACCCGGCCGGGCGGCCGGCTGGTGGTGTCGGCCCCGAACGGTTTTGGGCGGCTTCACGTCAGCCCTGTGATGTCGGCCTATCTGAAGCGCTATCCCGAGGTCACGGCTGATCTGCGGCTATCGGACCGCATGATCAATCTGGTGGAGGAGGGCGTCGATCTCGCGGTGCGGATCGGTCATCTCCCGGATTCAACGCTGGTCGCGCGCCATGTCGGCGAGATGCGGCGGATCGTGGTGGCCTCGAAGGAGTATCTCAAGCGGCGCGGCGAGCCCAGGACGCCGGAGGCGATCGCCACCCACGACACCATCCATTTCGGCGCCATGACCGCCGAGCCGGACTGGCGCTTCGTCGCCGACGGCAAGGAAATTCGCGTATCGAGCGCGCCACGGTTTGCCAGCAACAGCGCCGACGCCGCGATCCAGTACGCGGAAGCGGGCGGCGGCCTGACCCGGGTGCTGGCCTATCAGGCGGCGGATTCGCTCAAAGCCGGGCGGCTCAAGATCGTACTCGCGCCGTTCGCGCCGCCGGCGCTGCCGATCCACATCGTCTATCCGACCTCGCGGCTGCTGTCGGCCAAGGTGCGCACCTTCATCGATCTGGTGACCGAGACGACGCACTGGCAATTCGGCTGATGCGGGCGCGTCCTATGGTTGCTTTCTCACGACGCTAAACGTGCCGTTGGCCCGCGCACATCTGACGCCATCGGCCGTAATGGAGCATTGCGCAAAGCAAAGGCTGCCGCCGACCTTGATGACGTCGGTTTCGAACGCGATCCATTGCCCGATTCGTGCCGAGCTGATGAAATCGATTGAAAGGCCGGCGGTGAGCAGTCGGGTTGCCCCGTCCCGTTTCATGCCGCAACTCAACCCCATCGCGTTGTCGGCGAGCGCCGTGATGAAGCCGCCATGGGCAAACCCGCGCGAATTGGTGTGCGGTTCAGCCAGCCGCACACCAAGGATGACGG
>JBOHIT010000254.1:0-14053 GCA_050726155.1 Bradyrhizobium sp. | reverse complement strand
GATATTTCATCTCGCGGTCGAGCTTGCGCCAGTATTCGCCGGGGAACTGGGCGCAGAGTTTTGCGACCGCGTTGCGGATGTCGGCGAATTCGTCGGGTTGTTCGTGTGCGGTCATTTGAAGTGCCGTCGTTGTAATGGCGGATGGGCTTGCAGTTGTGAAACCACCGTGAAGTCCCTATGCTCAATTGTTATAGCGTATTAACTTGCATTCCAAGATTGGCAAGCATGGATTTCCGACAGCTGAGGACGTTCAGTTGCGTGGCTGAGCTCGGAAGCCTCAGCAAAGCCTCCGACACGTTGCGGGTCGCGCAGCCGGCGCTGAGCCGCCAGATCAAGCTGCTCGAACACGAGTTGCGCGCTGAGCTGTTTACCCGCAACGGCCGCGGCATGGTGCTGACCGAGGCCGGCCGGCTGCTGCTGGCGCGGACCGCCGGCATTGTCCGGCAAATCGATCAAATTCGCGACGACATCCAGTCCTCCGGCGGGCCGCCGTCCGGACGGGTGGTGCTGGGTCTGGTTCCAACCGTGAGCTGCGTGATCTCGGCGCGGCTGGCGCGGCGTACGGTCGAAAGCTATCCGGGCATCTCGCTCTGTATCGTCGAGAGCTACAGCGGCCATCTGATCGAGTGGCTGCATCGCGGCCAGATGGATCTCGCCGTGATCTACGGGCCGTCGGCCGATCTGCATCTGACCGTGCACAGCCTCGGCCGCGACAAGATCGTCGCCGTCGGTCCGCGCGGCTGCGGGCTGACGCGCAAGAAGCAGGTCGATATCGGCTGGCTGCTGCGGCAGCGGCTGGTGCTGCCCAGTCATTCGCACGGGCTCCGGACGCTGATCGAACACGCTGCCGCCAAGAAGAAACTGAAACTCGACGTCCAGATCGAGGCGGATTCGTTTCGCGTCCTCACCAGCCTGGTCGAGGAGGGGCTCGGATACGCCCTGCTGCCGCCGTCCTCGGTGCGCGCGGAAGTCGCCGACGGCCGGCTCGAAGTCGCCACCATTTCCAAACCGGCGCCGATGCGCGAACTCACGATTGCGTCGCCCATCGAGCATCCCGGTTCGACCGCCATCACGCTCGTCACTGATCTTCTCCGCAAGGAGGTCGAGGCCTGCCGCAAGGAAGGCCTCTGGGATATCCAGATCGCCTGAAGCGACACGTCCGTCATCCTGAGGTGCGCGCTCTTGCGCGCCTCGAAGGATGAGAACTGCCCGTGGCCCATCCTTCGAGGCTCGCTGCGCTCGCACCTCAGGATGACGCGTCCTTAACATCATTATACTTTACGAAACCGCAAACCCCAGATTTTCGCGAAAGCGGTTCTTCAAATACACGCCGTCGCGCGGCGGCAGTGCGCGGTCGACATGGCCGGTGGCAATGCGAATGCGCGCCAGCCGCGGCCCGGCGTCGATGCGCTGCAGTGTCGGCCGGTAATCATTGATGCCCTTAATGTCGGTGATCTCGGTGACCGAGCGAAAACCAGCGCCGGTCGCGATCACGTCGAGCTGTGCGCCCAGCCCGGAATGGCTGACCTGCATGCCGGTTTCGCCGAAATGGCCGTTGTCGAGAATGACGATGGTGAGATTGCCGGGAATCTTGGTCGCAATCGTCAACAGGCTGCCGATCCCCATCAATTGCTCGCCGTCGCCGGTGATGACGGCGACCGGCCGCTTCGGCTGCGCCAGGGCTAGGCCGAGGCCGACCATGCCGGCCCCGCCCATCGCGCCCCACAGGTAGAAATTGCCAGGATGCTCGCCGGCATCGAATACATCGTAGGACGCCGAGCCGAGGCCGGTGATGACGAGCAGATCGTTGCGATCGGCGAGCAGCGCTTTCACGGCCTCGCGGCGTTGCAGGGTAAAATTCTGGACCATCACTTCGTCTCCGTCCACTTCTTGCGGCCGAGCATGCGCTGCGAAATCAGCACCGCGATCTGCTGGTCGCTTTCGAACGCCAGCGAGCAGGCGGCCGAAATCACCTCTTCGGTGTCTTCAGGCCGTTCGAGCCTGAACACGGTCACGCCCATGATTTCGAACGCCTGCGGCGTCGCCTTCCCCATCGGGATTTGCCACGGGTTGAATTCGGCCCATTCACCGCGCATCGTCACCAGCGTCAGGAACGGCAGGCGGCAGCTTGCGGCAAGCGAGAACATGTTCACGCAATTGCCGACGCCGCTCGACTGCATCAACAGCACCGCACGGTCGCCGCCGAGCCAGGCACCGGCGGAAAGCGCGACGCCTTCCTCTTCGGTGGTCAGGACGGTGGTCTTCATCGCGGCATCGCCGTGCGACAGCTCGATCAACCGGGAGTGGCCGGCATCGGGCACATAGGAAATCTGCGCGACGCCATGCGCCTTCAGGGTCTGGTAAATCTGCAGCGGCCAATCCTGGCCGGCTTTGGCGTCATTCCTGTCGGCAACATCGTGCATGGCGGCCCCGGTTCCGGGCCGCGTCTCATGGCGCGACCACGAACAAGGCTTAGACCAGAACGCCGCGAGGCGGCCTTCTCATCTGGTTCAAGCTGCCATGCCGCTATTCTATAGGGGGCCAAGCCGATCATTCCCGCCGGCAGATCGAGCGCCCGCATGGTGGCGGTGGCGAAGGCGCAGAGGCGCTCGGATTTGTCGTCCTTGGTGAAGACTTCCACGGTGGCGACACCAAGCGAGCCCGACATCTTTAGCGTATTGGCGCGGGCGATCAGCTCATTGCCGTCGGCGGGTGCGAGGAAATTGACCTTGATCTCGACGGTGACGCCGATCTTGCCCTTCGGCAGGCCTGAGGTAACCGCGATCCCGGCAGCCTGGTCGGCCAGCGCCGTGATCACCCCGCCATGGAAATGGCCGAAGAGCTGCACGAGATCGTTGCGGCGTGTCAGGGCAAGTTCGGCATGCCCCGGTTTGATCGCCAGGATGCGAAAGTCCGCGGCGCCGGAAAATCCCTTGGCGTTGACGGTCTCGGCAAGGCTTGGTGGATTAAGACTTGGCGGGTTGAGCTCGCCGCTCAAGAAATTCTTACCGGCAACGATTCGATGCCGCGCACAAAACTGGAATAGACCCGCTTCGGCTCGCCGACGACCTCGATGCGGTCGAAACGCTTCAGCATTTCCTGCCACACGATTTTCAGCTGCAGCTCGGCCAGCCGCATGCCGACGCAGCGGTGGATGCCGAAGCCGAACGAAAGATGGGTGCGGGGGCGGGCGCGGTCGATGATGAACTCGTCGGGCTTCTCGATGCCCTCTTCGTCGCGGTTGCCGGAGACGTACCACATCACGACGCGGTCGCCCTTCCTGATCGTCTTGCCGCCGACCTCGGTATCGACCAGCGCAGTACGCCGCATATGCGCCAGCGGCGTCTGCCAGCGGATCACTTCCGGCACCATGGAATCGATCAGCGCCGGATTGTCGCGCAGCTTCTGGTATTGCTCGGGGTGTTCGTTCAGTGCCAGCACCGAGCCGCTCATGGTGTTGCGGGTGGTGTCGTTGCCGCCGACGATCAACAGGATGATGTTGCCCATCAGATTATCGGGGTCCATGTGCCGCGTGGCGTCGCTATGGGCCATCATGGACAGCAGGTCGTTGCGCGGTTCGGCGTTGACGCGCTCGTTCCAGAGCTTGGTGAAATAGCCGTAGCACTCGTCCATTTCCTGGCGCCGCTGTTCCGGCGATTCCACGACGCCGCTCTTGGGCAGCGCGGTGGAGACGTCGGACCAGCGCGTCAATTTTCGTCGCTCCTCCCAGGGAAAGTCGAACAGCGTCGCCAGCATCTGCGTGGTCAATTCGATCGAGACGCGGTCGACGAAGTTGAAGGTCTCGTTGCGCGGTAGATTGTCGAGTACCTTGCAGGCGCGCTCGCGGATCAGTTTTGCCAGTTCATCGAGATGTGTCGGCGTGAACATCGGCGACACGGTCTTGCGCTGCGCCGAGTGCCGCGGCTGATCCATCGCGATGAAGCTCGGATAGTCGTAGCCGGGCGGCACGTCGCGAATCGAGATGCCGCCGAGTGTCGAGTCGGAGGAGAAGGTGCCGTGATTGGTGTCGACATGCATGATGTCGTTGTATTTGGTCACCGACCAATAGGGTTCGATCGGCGAGTTGGTGCAGTAATGCACCGGCTCTTCGTTGCGCAGCCGTTCGAACCACGGCCACAGCGTATCGTCCTGGAACAATTTTGGCTTGCCGGGATGAAAATCCTTCAGCGGCGTCGAATAGGCCTCCTCGCGGGCGGCGCGAAGCAGCTCTTTCTTGTCGGCCTGGATAGCGGACTGGATGTTCATCGGGCATCATCCCTGGGTGCAACGAAATGTATTGGACTATAACTTGCGCTCGGGCCGCGCGCAAAGCCAGTGCCGGTATTTGATGAACGCCTGCCTAGCCCGCGATGCGGGCCGGCAAGGTCTCGTAACCCTTGACAAAGCTTGAATAAACCCGCTTCGGCTCGGCCACCACCTCGATCTTGTCGAAGCGCTTGAGGATCTCCTCCCAGATAATCTTCAGCTGCAGTTCCGCCAGGCGGAGGCCGACGCAGCGGTGGATGCCGAAGCCGAAGGAGATGTGGGTGCGCGGCCGGGCGCGGTCGATGATGAACTCGTAGGGGCGGTCGATCATCTCTTCGTCGCGGTTGCCCGAGACGTACCACATCACGACCTTGTCGCCCTTCTTGATCTGCTTGCCGCGGAACTCGATGTCCTCGAGCGCGGTGCGGCGCATATGCGCCAGCGGCGTCTGCCAGCGGATCACCTCGGGAACGAAACTGTCGATCAGTGCGGGATTGTCGCGCAGCTTGCTGTACTGATCCGGGTTCTTCGCCAGCGCATAGATGCTGCCCGACAGCGTATTGCGGGTGGTGTCGTTGCCGCCGACGATCAGCAGGATCAGATTGCCGAGGAAGTTCTTCGGATCCATGTCGCGGGTGGCTTCGCTGTGCGCCATCATCGACAACAAATCGCTCTTCGGCGGCTGGTTGATCCGGTCCTTCCAGAGATCGGCGAAGTAGGCCGCGCATTCCAGCAGTTCGGCCTGGCGGGCTTCCTCGGTCGCGACCAGGCCGTCGGGTCCGGGGATCGTCGTTGCGATGTCGGACCAGCGGGTCAGCTTGCGGCGGTCTTCCCAGGGGAAGTCGAACAGCACCGCGAGCATCTGCGTGGTCAATTCGACCGAAACGCGGTCGACCCAGTCGAACACTTCGTTTCGCGGCAGATTGTCGAGGCATTCGGCCGATCGCTTGCGGATGTTGATCGCGAGCTGGTCGAGATGGGTCGGCGTGAACATCGGCGCCACGGTCTTGCGCTGCGCCGAGTGGCGCGGCTGGTCCATGGCGATGAAGCTCTCGCGGCGCAAATCGGTTGCGACGTCGCGGATGGTGATGCCGCCGAGATAGGCCGCCGACGAGAACACCGCGTGGTTGGTCTCGATGTCCATGATGTCGTTGTATTTGGTGATCGACCAATACGGCCCGAACATGCTGTCCTTGCAGTAATGCACCGGCTCTTCCCGTCGCAGCCGGTCGAAATACGGCCAGAACGTATCGGTCTTGAACAGTTCGGGGTGGCCGGGATCGAACTCCGCCAGCGGCAGCGCATTGGCCCGCTCGCGCGCGGCCTTTTGTAGGGGCCCCAATTCCGCGGTGTCCTGGGCGAGTTCGATGGTCCCGTGCATAGCTTGGCTCCCTGATTGTTCCCCGCCCGATACGCCGCGGGAGGGTGGTATTTTGGGTGAATTACAGCCCGTTGCGCGGGCCAGAGCAAGGGAGAGTTTGCAGCTTTTGGCCGCATCGAAATCTGCACCGGGACCGAAGTCGATACGGTGCCGTATCATTCCCCGTGACAAGCGCGTCGGCAGGAGTTAAGGCTTATCTCGATCATTTGCTTTAGCCGGAGGCAGCCGACCATGATTCCCAATGCGTACCGGATGTTCAATTTCGATCTCGGTGAAACCGCGGATGCCATACGCGAGACCGTGTTTGCCTTTTCGAGCAAGGAGATCGCGCCGCGCGCGGCCGAAATCGACAAGAGCAATCAATTCCCGCGGGATCTCTGGCCAAAGATCGGCGCACTCGGCCTGCACGGCATTACCGTCGAGGAAGAATATGGCGGCACCGGGCTCGGCTATCTCGAACACTGTATCGCGGTCGAGGAAATGTCGCGGGCGTCGGCGGCGGTCGGCCTGTCCTACGGCGCGCATTCCAACCTCTGCGTCAACCAGATCCGGCGCAACGGCAATGACGCGCAGAAGCGAAAATATCTGCCCAAGCTGATCTCGGGCGAACATGTCGGCTCACTGGCGATGTCGGAGCCGGATTCCGGCTCCGACGTGGTGTCGATGAAGACGCGCGCGGACAAGAAGGGCGACCGCTTCGTGCTGACCGGCAGCAAGATGTGGATCACCAACGGCCCCGTCGCCGATACGCTGGTGGTCTATGCCAGGACCGATGCCAATGCCGGCCCGCGCGGCATCACGGCGTTCATCATCGAAAAGGGCATGAAGGGATTTTCCACCGCGCAGAAGCTCGACAAGCTCGGCATGCGCGGCTCCGACACCTGCGAACTGGTGTTCGACAATTGCGAGGTGCCGGAAGAGAACGTGCTCAGCGAAGTCGGCCGCGGCGTCAACGTGCTGATGTCGGGCCTCGATTACGAGCGCGCCGTGCTGGCTGCCGGGCCGATCGGCATCATGCAGGCCTGCATGGACGTGGTGCTGCCTTACGTGCATGAGCGCAAGCAATTCGGCCAGCCGATCGGCACCTTCCAGCTAGTGCAGGGCAAGATCGCCGACATGTACACCACGATGAACGCCTCGCGCGCCTATGTGTATGCGGTGGCGAAAGCCTGCGACCGCGGCGAGACCACGCGCGAGGACGCGGCCGGCGCCATCCTCTATGCCGCGGAGAAGGCGACGCAATGCGCGCTCGACGCCATCCAGTTGCTCGGCGGCAATGGCTATATCAACGATTATCCGACCGGGCGGCTGCTGCGCGACGCCAAGCTCTACGAAATCGGTGCTGGAACCAGCGAAATCCGGCGTATGCTGATCGGGCGGGAACTGTTCGACAAATCGGCGTAAATGAACCGGATCACACTCCAGCCGACAAATCCGTGATCTAAACCCGATTTGCCCGCGATCTCGCGATCTTGGCGATCCTGGAGTTGAGCCGTGAACGAGATGAGTTGGACCCCTTCGGGGCCGCCATCGCTGCCGCCGCTGCCGAAACCGCCGCCGATGCCGGTGGCGTTTTCCGGCAGCCGTGGTGAATTCTTTCACCTGGTGAAGCGCGGCGCCGGGCTTGAGTTCGTGACCCTGGGCTTCTACCGGTTCTGGCTCACCACCGACATCCGCCGCCATCTCTGGAGCAATACCCAGATCGACGGCGACGGCGCGGAATACACCGGTCGCGGCAAGGAATTGCTGATCGGGTTCCTGGTTGCGCTCGCGATCCTGGTGCCGATCTATCTGGCTTATTTTCTCGCCGGCCTCGAGGCCGAGCATTACAAGGCGTTTGCCAGCATTCCCCTGGTCGCCTTCTTCTATTTGTTCGGGCAGTTCGCGATCTTTCGTGCCCGCCGCTACCGGCTGACCCGCACGGTGTGGCGCGGCGTGCGGTTCTGGATGAGCGGCTCGGGCTGGATTTACGCGTTGCAGGCATCGCTGTGGGGCCTGTTATCGATCGTGACGCTGGGCCTGGCCCTGCCATGGCGCACCGCGGCGCTCGAACGCTACAAGATGCGTCATTCGTACTACGGCGATCTGCAGGGCAGCTTTGAGGGGCGTGGCTGGGAATTCTTCAAGCGCGGCTGGTGGCTGTGGCTGCTCACGCCGATTGCGATCTATGTGTCACCGCTGCTGCCTTTCGTCTACGGCGCGTTCAAAGCCGTGGAATGGCGTTGGTGGCTGTCCGGCATCCGGTTCGGCGGTGTGCGGCTGGAGTCGGGATTGCCGCGCAGCCGGCTGATCGGCCTGTACTGGAAGGTAATCGGCTGGATCGTCGTGCTTGGTCTGGTTTTCTCGGTTTACCTCGGGCTTGCGGCGGCGCTGGTCGCCAGCATGAACGGCGAGGGCTTCGCCGAGTTCTTCAAGTCGCAGGATTTCCTCAAGAGCATCCCGCTTCTGGTGCTGGCCGGCGCCGGTTATCTGATGTTCGCGCTCGCGATCAACATCGTGATCCGGGTCTATCTGATGCGCGATCTCTGGCTGCGGGTCCTCGAATCCATCAACATCCACGGCATCGAGGCGGCCGCCAATGTCTCGGCAAAGGGTGAGTTAGCCAATGCGCTCGGTGAAGGCTTTGCCGATGGCCTTGATGTCGCCGGCTTCTAGCTGATGACCGGTATTGCCATGGACAGCGACACGCCCGGTGCGCCGAAAGCGCCGCCGGACGGTTCGGCGGTCTATTTCGATGGGAAATCAAGCCAACGGCGCGCGGTCACGCTGCACTTTACCGATCGGCTCGAGATCCGCGACGCTGACACCATGCTTGCGGCATGGGCCTACGCCGATATCCGCCGCGCCGACGGTCCTACCGGCATGCTGCGCCTGAGTTCGCTGACGGCGGCGGCTTTGGCGCGCCTGGAGATTCGCGATGCCGCCGTGGCCGCCGACCTGGTCGCACGCTGCGCAACGCTGGATGAAAACACGCCCGGCCGCCGCGGTGTTGCAGCGATCGTCGGCTGGTCGCTCGCCGCCACGGTTTCGATCATCGCGGTGGTCCTGTTCGGCGTGCCGCTCGCGGCCGATCGTTTGACGCCGCTGGTGCCGGATGCTTTCGAACGGCGGCTCGGCGAGGTCGCGGACAGTCAGGTCAAGACGCTGTTCGACGCCAAGGTCTGCGACAATGCGGCCGGTCAAAAAGCCTTCGTCAAGCTTATGACCGCGATACGCGAATCCGCGGGGCTGGATACCTCGGTGCAGTCGGGCGTGCTGTCCTCGGCGGTGCCCAACGCCTTCGCGTTGCCGGGCGGCAAGGTTTACATGTTCAAGGGGTTGCTGGCGAAGGCCGAGAGCGCCGACGAGATCGCGGGCGTGCTGGCGCATGAACTCGGCCACCTCAAGCATCGCGACAACATGCGCGGACTGATCCGCAACGGCGGCACGTCGTTTCTGGTCGGGTTGCTGTTCGGCGACATCACCGGCTCGAGCGCGCTGATCTTTGCCTCGCGCTCGCTCGTCACGTCGTCGCATTCGCGCGAGGCCGAGCAGGACGCCGACAGTTTCTCGATTGACGTCATGCGCAGGCTCGGCCGGCCGACCAAGCCGATGGGAGAACTGCTGGTTCGCGTCACCGGCAAGGAAGGCAAGGGCCTGTCCATCATCTCCAGCCATCCCCTGAGCGAGGATCGGCTGGCGCGGATGACGCGGGAGGACCGGCCGGCCAGCCGGCCGCCGCTGCTCACGCCTGAGGAATGGCGATCGCTAAAATCGATCTGCGATTCCGACGGCAAGATCTGATGGCAATATCTGAATGTCGGACGGCGAGATCGGTTGAGCCGGCTATCTTCGCGCGCTCTTCCGCGACCTCGGCGCCGCCACCGGCGCGGGAACGGCACTGCCCGGCTTCAGATCCCACACCGCCTGCATCGCGGAAAACGCGTGCGAAATCACCGATTCATGACGGCGCGACGTCAGACAGGCAAAGCTGAGGTCGCAGGTCAGCGTCACCCTGTCGGCGATCACGAAATTCCGTTTGCGGGTGACGCGTTCGAGGATGCAGTCGCGCGCGAGGCTGAGGCAGATGCCGGATTCGACGAAGTCGATCATGGCTTCTTCCTGGTCGGTATACGCAACCCGCCTCGGCAGCGCGCCCATCGGGCGGAAGATATCGTCCAGCAGGCGCCGGTGTGCCGAATGCGTCGGCGTCGCCAGCCAGGGGAGATCGATCAGGTCGGGCCAGTCCTTGCCCTGTACTTTGTCGCTCCATTCCGCGGGCGCGATCACCCGGTATGGATAGCTCATCAGCGGCGCCAACTGGTATTTGCCGCCCTCGATGTGGCGTTCGGACACGGTCGGTGACGACTGCGATGCCGGAGGCGTCGCATCGACATAATATCCGACGTCGAGGTCGCCCTTGCCGATTTGCGCCAGCACGTCGTCGCTCATGCCGTAGCGCAGGAAGACTTCGGTCTTTTTCAGCGAGGTGGCGAGGCTTCGCACGAACGGCCCGAGCCGGATGAACTCGGGATCCAGGATGGTGCCGACGCGAAGCGATCCGCGCAGCGATTCGCGCATGGAATCCGCCATTGCCCTGAAATCCGAGGAGGCCGTTACCGCCTTGTGCGCCAGCGGCAGCAGTGCGGCGCCGGCTTCGGTCAAGGTAAATCCACCCGGTGTCCGGTTGAAAAGCTGCAGCCCGGTACTTTCCTCCAGCCCTTTTAACTGCAGACTAACGGCCGGCTGGGTGAGGTTCAACAAACCGGCCGCGCGTGAGACGGTGCCTTCGCGTGCAACGGTAATAAAGCAGCGCAAGGCCTGGGTACGGGGGAGATCCTTCATTTGAAATGCTTATACACGAATTCCAATAATTCGTTAGACGGGATTTACCCCTGCAAGTCACAATTTTTCGCCGGCGAAACTCTGCGTTGTCGCCGGCCAAAAGCTGGGATACAGCGCTTGCCAGCCCTTCCAGGAGCTGTGACGGAGAAATTGGCTGACATGATCTGGTTCCCCCGGTCACGCCGCTTTGGCGGCTTCGCCTGCGCGGTAGCCCTATTTGCTGGGCTCATGTCAGGGACTAATTCGCCGGCGAGGGCCCAAGGCTATCCCGAGCGGCCGGTTCAACTGGTGGTGCCGGCCGGGCCCGGCAGCAGCACCGACACCATCATGCGCTCGCTGGCGCAGGCAGCGAGCCCCATGCTCGGCCAGTCGATCGTGATTCTGAACAAGCCGGGCGCCAGTGGCACCATCGGCGTCAGCTATGTGACGCGGTCCGAGCCGGACGGCTATACGATCGGCGGCGTCCCGAGCGGCGCCATCACCATGGCGCCGCATGTCGCGGCGCAAAGCTTCCAGCAGACCGACTACCGGATTGTCGCGATGATCACGCAGGCCGCCGGCGTGCTCTGTGTCCATCCGGATTTTCCGGCGAAAAACGCCAGTGAATTTCTCGCCGAGTTGAAGAACAACCCCGACAAATACACTTACGGTTCCGACGGCGTCGGCGCCTTTGTCCAGTTCTCCACCGCGCGGATCTTTCAGCCGCTGGGCATCCGCCAGCGCATCATTCCCTATTCGGGCGCCGACCAGACCGTGACGGCCTTTCTGTCGCGCACCATCGACATCTATGGCGGCGCGATCGCCACGATCGCGCAGTTTGTCGCCGAGGGGAAGGCGAAGTGCCTGCTGCTGACCACGGCGCGCCGGTTTGCAACGCTGCCCGACGTCGAAAGCCTTGAAGACGTCAAGATGGCGCAGGCGCAAACGTTGCTGTGGCGCGCGGTGATCGCGCCGCGCGACATCCCGCCGGATCGTTTTGAAAAGCTGCGCGACGTCCTGACCAGGGCGGCGCAAAGCCCCGAGTTCACGGCGCTGGCGGCCAAACGCGGTGAGGAGGTCTGGGTGATCAGCGCGGAAGACGCCGCCAAATATGCCACTGGCGAATTCGTACAGATGGAGCGGCTCGCCAAAGAGCTCCATCTCAAGCAGAACTGACGGGAGCCTCGGTATGCCCACCGTCAAAGCCCGTGACGGCGCCACGCTGCACTATGCGGTTCACGACTATACCGACCGCTGGCGCAAGGCCGAGACCATCATCCTGATCCACGGCTTCGCCCGCTCCGGCGCGTTCTGGTTCAACATGGTGCCTTATCTGGCGCGCTTCTATCGCGTGATCTGTCCGGACCTGCGCGGGCTCGGACAATCGACGCCGTTGCACGACCCGGCGCGTTCGCTCTCGATGGCGGCCTATATCGGCGACATCGAGGCGGTGGCCGACCATGCGGGTGCTGCGACATTTCATCTCGTCGGCGAGGCGATCGGCGGCGCCATCACGCTCATCTTCGCCGCCGAGCGGCCGCATCGGTTGCGCACGCTGTCGGTGCTGGCGCCCGCGGTCTGGGCCAATGACTGGATCCGCAATGCCTATGCGGTCGGCTTTCCGAGCTGGGTCGAAGCGATCCGCACCCTCGGTGTCGAAGGCTGGGTACGCAAGTCGAACACGCTGGCGCGGTTTCCCGCCGGCTTCGATCCGGCATTCATGGATTGGTACGCCAAGGAGGTCGGCAAGGCCGATGTCGATGTCGTCACCGCGATGGTCGATTTCGCAGGTGCCGTCGACGCCAAACCGTATCTGCAAAGCATCGCCGCGCCCGTGCTGGCACTGTATCCGACCGGCAGCAATATCTCTTCCGCCGATCAGGAACAGGCGCTGCGCGACAACATCCCGTCCGTGCGCGTGACGCATCTCGATACGGCCTCGGCGATGCTCGGAATGCAGCAGCCGCGAGCCTGCGCGGAAGCGATCCTGAATTTCGCCGCAAGTCATGACGGGATCGTTTGCCGCGAATAGCCATTTGGCCCGATCATGAATCTCAATTCGGAACACTGCTGGCCGGCCGGGCCAATTGCAGCTAGCCTCTGGGGGTCGATCCCGATTTGCGAGCCAGGCATGCCAAAAATCCAGCGCATCATCGTTTCCGACGTCCCAAAGCCAGTCAGCCACTATTGCCATGTGACCCGTGCAGGCCCCCACGTCTGGGTCGCTGGCGTCGTCGGCGCGGTGCAGGACGGCAGCATACCGTCCGACGTTGTTGCCCAGTTCGACATCACGGAACGACCGAAGATCAACCCGCGCCGCATAGCGTATTTCGGCGAAAATCTGCCGGCCTCCACGCTCGTCGAGGTGAAGGGATTGGTCGATCCGCGAATGAAGGTCGAGATCGAGTGCCAGGCCTACGTTGAATAGGTACGCCGTGTGCCGCCGGTAGCGGTGGTCCGATGTCCATGTCACGGGAAAAGATTCATGTGGTCCCAAAACGCGTTCACCGACAGGCTCAATCTCAAGTGGCCGATCCTTCAGGCGCCGATGGGCTCAATCACTACACCGGCGCTCGCCGCCGCTGTCAGCAACGCCGGTGGCCTGGGGGGCCTCGGCATGTGGGGCTTTTCAGCTGAGGACGCAGAGCGGCGGATCGCCGGCTTTCAGCAGATGAGCGGCGGCAGCCTCAACGTCAACTATCCGCTCTGGCCGGAACCCAGCTTTACGCCTGATATCAGCGAGCCGATGCGGGCGCGTCTGCAGGCGCACTTCGACGCCAACGGCCTGGGGGCGGTGCCCGAGCCCAAGGGTTCGGCGGGTGAGGTGAGCCGCGAACATTTGTTGGTGCTGATACGGACCAAACCGCAGATGGTGAGCTTCCATTTTGGCCTGCCTGATCGGAAGGTCGTCGACGCCATCAAGGACGCCGGGATTTTCATCATCTCCAGCGCCACGACCGTGGCCGAGGCGAGGATGCTTGAGGAGCAGGGTGTCGACGCCATCATCGCGCAGGGTACCGAGGCCGGCGGGCATCGTGGCACCTTCACCGGTGTCGATATCAGTATGCAACCGGGCCTGTTCGCGCTGTTGCCGCAAGTGGTGGATGCCGTGAGGGTTCCGGTCATTGCCGCCGGCGGCGTGGCGGATGGGCGGACGGCGGCTGCGGCCTTTGTTCTTGGCGCGAGCGCCGTGCAGTTGGGTACGGCTTTCCTGCGCTGCGAGGAGGCCAACGTGCTCGACGCTCACCGCGCGGCGCTGCGCGAGCCCACGGACGCCTGCACTGTTGTTACCGACGTGATTACCGGCCGGCCGGCGCGCTATGTGAAGAACAGACTGATTGACGACCTCGTCGCATCGGAGCTGAGGCCGGTGGCGTTTCCCGGCCAATACAGTCTCACCTCGCCGCTTGGCGGCACGGGAGACAGGGAGCTTACCGCATTGTTTGCCGGTCAATCCGCGGCACTCGCCAGCGATACGACCGCCGGCGCGCTGGTCGACTCGCTCGCGCAAGCGACGTCAGAGTGCCTGCGCGTCTTTGCGCGTTCCTAGAGCCTTTTCCGTTCCGATGGAATCGGAACGGGGCTCTAGATTCTTGATTTGAC
>JBOHIT010000253.1:0-3109 GCA_050726155.1 Bradyrhizobium sp. | reverse complement strand
ATGGGTATAGGGGCTGAGTTTTTCCGGGTGATGTCGCCAATTGTTTCATTTGTTTCGTCGCGCTTAATCTTTGGCGTCGAATTAGCTCCGGTTTTCAGCTCCAGTATCCCGATAACCTCCTGATATTTGGACGATTTACGCGGCGAGGCTGTCCACGCCGGCGACCTTAAGCAAATCGGCCAGTTGTTTGCGGGCATAGAACATCCGGGTCTTCACCGTGCTCTGGGGAATACCGATGATCGCGCCGGCCTCTTCCACCGACTTCTCGTGGTAGTAGACTAGGTTGATGATCTCGCGATGCGCCGGTGACAGCTTGGCGACACAGGCGCGCAGGATGGCGCTGGTGTTGCTGCGGTCGAGCGAAGCTTCGGGAGTATCGGATTCGTCGGCGATTTCGAGCACGTCTTCCTGATCGATGTCCTCGTGCTTGCGCTGGCGCAAAGCGGTCAGCGCCTTGAAGCGGGCGATCGACAGCAGCCAAGTCGAAACCTGCGAACGGCCTTCGAATTGGCTGGCGGTACGCCACACGTCGAGGAACACCTGGCTGACGAGGTCTTCCGCCATCGTAGTATCGCGCACCATGCGCAGGATGAAACGGTAAACCCGCACGTTATGGCGAGAATAAAGTACGTGCATCGCCGTACGGCCACCCTTGGCAATGCTCTCAAGCAGCGCTTCGTCCGATGTCGCACGGGCATCGGCAATGTGCTTGCGGGCTGCAGCGTTGATGGCGATCACGTTCGTCATGACAGGCTCCCAGTTCGCCGCTTGGCGGCGTGTCGTTGGGAGGATTTCTAGTTAACGAACGTTTCGGGACGTCTGCACGCGAACCGGAAAATGGTTTCATGCGGGCGAGAATTGTTTCGTCGCAGCCGCCGCGACGAAACATACGGGGCGAAAATAAGAATGATTTCAATGTGCGGAAAATTTGATGATTTCAGACGGCGAATAGTTCCGTGCGCCACAAGACCATCGTTTTCCCTGCGTTCGCAGGCACGACATCGGTCCTGGTAGCTAGCCCTTGTCACCGGTCGGCGAGAACAAATAGCCGCCGCCCCGGATGGTGCGGATGACCGCGGGCTTGGTCGGGTCGATCTCGATCTTGCGCCGGATCCGCATGATCCGAAGGTCGACCGCCCGGTCGAAGGCTTCGGCATCGCGTGCGTTGGCGAGTTCAAGCAGCCGCTCGCGCGACAGCACCCGCTTCGGATTGGCCGCGAACACTTTCAACAAGCCGAACTCGGACGCCGTCAGCGGGTGCTCGTTGCCTTCGTCGTCGCGCAGCGCTTGGGCTTCGAGGTCGAGCCATTTGGTGCCGAACCGCACCAGCTGTTCCTTTTCCGCTTTCGCAGCGGCGGCTTCGGGCGCGGCCGCCTTCACCGGCGCGCTCCGGCGCAGCACCGAGCGAATGCGCGCCATCAGCTCGCGCAATTCGCAGGGCTTTGCGATGTAATCGTCGGCGCCGAGTTCAAGGCCGACGACCCGGTCGATCGGGCTCGCGGTCGCCGTCAGCATGATGACGGGGACGTTGATGCGGCTCTTCAGGTCGCGGATGATCGAAAGCCCGTCTTCCTCGGGCATGTTGAGGTCGAGCACCACGAGATCGGGCACGTTGGTTTCGATGACGCCGCGCAGGCTCTTGCCGCCGTCGCATAGTGTCACGGCGAAACCGTGCATCTTGAGGTAATCGCCGACCATTTCGCGGGCTGGCGCCTCGTCGTCGACGATGATGATGTGCTGGCTCTGGGTCATGACGTCTCTGCTGCGGGCAGTGTAACCGTAAACGTCGACCCCTGCCCGGGGCCGGGGCTGTCGGCGGTCACATGGCCGCCATGCATGTCGATGATGCGTTTGACGATCGATAGACCAAGGCCGGTCGAGCTTTCACCGGCGGTCGGCTTGGCTGAAAGCCGCTGGAACCGACCGAACAGCCGGCCGAGGTCTTCCGGCGATAGCCCGGCGCCCTCATCCGTGATCCGCACCACGGTGTTGTCACCCTCATGGGTGACGCCCACGGTGATCTTGCCGCCGATCGGTGAATATTTGATGGCGTTGCTGACCAGATTGTCGATCGCTTCGCGGATCCGGTCGACGTCGCACATGGTGACGAAATTCGGCGGCGCGGAGACGCTGATGGTCTGCTGCTTGTTGACGGCCGAAGGCAGATTGGCGTCGGTGACTTCTGCCACCAGTGCTGCGACGTCGACCGGCTCGCGGCGAATGGTGATGTCGAAGGCGTCAGCCATCGCATCTGAAATCAGGTGGTCGACCATCGAGGTCAGGCGCCTGGTGGCGTCGCGGATGTGATCGACCTGCGCGGAGACGTTTTCCTTGGGCGAGCCGGCGCTGATCAGTTCGTTCAGCATTTCAGTGCGGCCGAGGATGACGCCGAGCGGGTTTTTCAGGTCGTGGGCGACGGTGCCGAGGATCTCGTTCTTGAAGCCGTTGGCGCGCTGCAGCCGCAGCCACTGCGCCGAAAGCCGGCGATTGGCCTGCATCAGCGCGCGGGTGCGCTGGGCGACGCGGTCTTCGAGTTGGGTGTTGGCCGCGTGCAGCTGCTGGTACAGGATCACGTTGTCGAACGCGATCGACAGCCGGCTGGAGAAAATCTCGACCAGCGCACGGTCGGTGTCGGAAAGCTGGCGCTCGGCCTGCAGCAGCACCACGACCTCGCGGCCGGAGCCGGTGCGCAGATAGAGTACGCTGCGGTGATCGGCGAACTCGTTCTTGCGGCGCGAGAAGGCGGCTTCCACCATCTGCCGCAGATCCGGATCGAGCGCCTTGGAGCTGGTGGTGCCGATGAAGCGGCTGTAGCAACCGGAGCCGGCCAGCACGGAAAACTCGCTGCCGGCCGCACCGTCGTCACGCAGCACCAGGATGCCGGCGCAATCGACATTGAGTAGCGAAGCCAGTTGCGTCAGCACGCCTTCGGCGAGCCGCTGCATCGATTTGAAGTCGTACAGCGTCGAGGCGGCGTCGATGATGATTTCCAGTCCACGCCTGGTCTGCACCATGCGTTCGAGCTGCTGGTAGCTGCGCAAGGCCGCGGTCAGCGAGGTGAACAGCTTGTCGGCGGTGAGTTCGGTCTTGGCCTTGTAGTCGTTGATGT
>JBOHIT010000252.1:0-9152 GCA_050726155.1 Bradyrhizobium sp. | reverse complement strand
TGCATGAGGCCTCAGTTCTGTTTCGGGAGAAATGGCCGGTCATCGAGTCGATGGCGCGCAACGGCATCAAGGATGGGGCCGTCGAAGACGGGGTGATTACCCTCGTGATGCCGTGACCAGGCAGCAGATCGCAGGGTGGGTTAGGCGAAGCCGTAACCCACCGCGTGCGTGGTGATGGAAGAGATGGGTTACGCTTCGCTAACCCACGAAGCCGATTGATCAATCCACTCGTTCGAGCGGAGGATCGGCAATCTTCAACAACTGCTTTCCAAAATTCTGACCGGTAAACAGCCTGACGATGGCATTCGGGGCATTTTCCAAACCTACGGCGATGTCTTCCTTTTGCTTGAGCTTGCCCTCCTTCAACCAGCCCCCAAGCGCGCCGATCGCTTCGGGAAACCGCGCGGCATAATCAAGTATGATGAAACCTTCCATCCGGCCGCGAGAAACGACCAGGTTGCCATAGTTGGCCGGACCCGGCGCCGGCGTCGCATCGTTGTAACGCGAGATCGCTCCACAAAGTACGATACGGGCTTTCAGGCGGAGGCGGGCGAGAACCTCGTTGAGAACAACACCACCGACATTATCGAAAAACACATCGATCCCCTCCGGACAAAGTTCCGAAAGCCGGGCGCCGACGTTTTCCGACTGGTAGTCAATGACGCCATCAAATCCAAGTTCATTCCTGAGCCAGTCGCATTTGGACTTACCTCCGGCGGTGCCGATTACTTTGCAGCCCTTGATCTTCGCAATCTGCCCGGCAACCGAGCCCGTGGCGCCCGCCGCGCCCGAAACGACGAAGGTTTCGCCGGCCTTGACCTGACCGACGTCGAGTACGCCGAAATAGGCGGTCGGTCCGGTGATCCCGAACAGGCTGAGAGCAAGGTTTGCCGGCATGCCTGCTGGGAGACTACGCATGGGGAGAAAGCCGGTACCGTCGGTCGCGACATAGTCCTGCCAGCCAAAGGCTCCCTGAACAAACTCACCGGGCTTGTAGCCTGGATGCCTGGATTCGATCACCTGGCCAACGCTGGCCGCCCGCATGACATCGCCAAGAGGTATGATGGGAATGTAGGTATCTCTCCTCATCCAACCGCTCTGCGTCGGATCGAAGGAGAGCCAAAGATTGCGGACCAAAACCTGGCCCGGACCGGGCGATGGTATCGGCGTCTCGACAAAACGAAAATCATCTGCGCGAATATTACCCTCAGGCCTCCTGACGAGCAGCCATTGGCGATTGATCTCATTGCTCATTGCTTTCCCCCATGCCGGAAGTAGAGGGTTAGCCTATTGCATTTCCTTCTGGCGTGGCTACTCAAAAGCCGATTGCAATCGCCCAAGGCAGAAACTGAGCAACCTCTCAGGCAGATGCCTGCTGGAAAGCCGCAACCTTATTCTATCACCTCATCGGCGCGCAGCAGGAACGATTCCGGGATCATCAGGCCGAGCGCTTTTGCGGTCTTGAGGTTGACGATAAGTTGGAATTTGGTTGGCTGCTCGACCGGAAGGTCGCTCGGGCGAGCGCCTTTGAGGATCCTGTCGGCCAGCGCAGCACTGCGCTGATAGTTCTCCTCGTTGCTGGGCCCGTAAAACATCAGGCCGCCGTCGCGGACTTCCGGCGGGAAGGAATGAATCGTTGGAAGGCGGTGCTTGAGGGCAGCTTCTGCGACCAGCTTCCGGTTTCCGAACATCAAATTGTCGGCCATGAAGACCGCGGCCTGCGCCTTCGTTCGTATGCAATCCTCGAACGCCAGGTCGAGGTCCTCCAACGCTTTGAGTTCACGCGAAAAGATTTCTATGCCGCGCGTCGAAGCCGATGTGCGGATACTTCCCAGCGCCTCGGCATGCCCCGGAAACGAGGGACTCCAAAGTACCGCGACTGTTTTCGTCCCGGCAATCGCGTCGAGCAGCAGCTCAAAACGCTTTCCGGCAAGCCCGGCTTCGCTATAGGTCACGCCCGTGAAATTACCGCCGGGCTTCGCGAGACTTTCCACGACCCCAAGCCCGACTGGATCAGGCACGAAGGCGAATACCACAGGGATCGTCAGGTTAGCCTCCTTGAGTGCGACCACCGCTGGCGACGTGATCGCGATGATGACATCCGGCTTTTGTGCTCCGATCTGTGCGACCAGCGTCTTCAACCGGTCAGCGTCTCCTTCTCCGCCAAGGAGATCAATCGTCGCTGTGCGGCCGTTCTCGTAGCCGAGCTTGGCAAGTGCCTCGAGCAGCAGATTGATCGGCGTGCGGTTCGGAAATCCACTATGGAGAATTGTAATCTTCGGCGGGTCCCTTGCGAGAGCCGGCGTTCCCAGCGATACGGCAAACGGCGAGCCCGCCACCGCGCCAAGAAGTGCGATGAACTGGCGCCGCCGCATGTAATTACCAGACACTACAAAACCTTCCGCTTCGCCAAATTCTTCATCAACTCGCCGATGCCGAAGCTCCAGGGCTCGCATTCGTCGCTGGTGCGCATGCGGTTGACGAGCTTGCCGAGTTGCGGCGCCGAGATGGTGACAATATCGTCGCGCTTGTGGGTAAAGCCCTCGCCCGGCGCGTCGCGGTCCTTCACCGGTGCGAACATGGTGCCGAGGAACAGGGCAAAACCATCAGGATATTGATGCACCGGCCCGATGGTCTGCGCCACGAGGTCGGTGGGATCGCGGCTGATCTTGCTGATCGAGGAATGACCGTCGAGGACAAAACCGTCCGCGCCCTTCACGGTCAACCCGACATCCATCTTTCTGACATCATCGAGCGAGAACGTCTTGTCGAACAGCCGCAGCAGCGGGCCGATGGCGCAGGAAGCGTTGTTGTCCTTGGCCTTGGACAACAGCAACGCCGAGCGACCCTCGAAATCGCGCAGATTGACGTCGTTGCCGAGCATCGCGCCGACGATCGCGCCGCGGCTCGACACCACGAGCACGACTTCCGGCTCCGGATTGTTCCAGGTCGATTTCGGATGCAGGCCGGCATCCATGCCGGTGCCGACCGACGACATTGTCGGCGCCTTGGTGAACACTTCCGCGTCGGGGCCGATGCCGACTTCCAGATACTGGCTCCAGGCGTTCTGATCGATCAGCACCGCCTTCAGCTTCATGGCTTCCGGCGATCCCGGCTTGAGCTTCGAAAGGTCGTCGCCGACCAGCCGCACCACCTCCTTGCGGATCGCGTCCGCGGAGGCCGGATTGCCCCGCGCCCGCTCCTCGATCACACGCTCCAGCATCGAGATCGCGAAGGTGACGCCCGCGGCCTTGAGGACCTGCAGATCGAGCGGCGCCAGCAACCAGGGTCTTGTCCGGTCGCGCCGATCGGGCGGCGTATTGGCGACGATGCTTTCGAGATCGCCGATCCGCGTCCCCGCGGCGCCACGCAGCGCGTCCGCCGGACTGGCTTCCTCGCACAGCGCGCTCACGGTTGAAAATCGCGCGCTGACATCGAACACGCCGTCAGGGCGAACCGCTGCTACCGCCGGACCGGCCAAGTCAGGCACCCAGACCCGTCCCACCAGCGTGCCGCCGGCGCCGTCTTCCGGCAGGACTTCGTTTGCGGTCAGCGCGATCATTTCCATCTCCTTAGACTGTTCTTAATTGTCGTCCCGGCGAACGCCGGGACCCATAATCCCGGTCATCTGTTGTTGAAAAAAGCGCGTCGACTGAAGTGCTCGACAATAACCGCCGCGGCGTATGGGTCCCGGCCCCGGTGCGCAATTGCGCACTAGGCCGGGACGACAACAATTTGCTGTGCTCTATCGCCACGGCTCCACGATGATCTTGGTGTGCCGTTCCGGATTGGCGAGATCGGCGAACGCCTGCGCGACGCCGTCGATGCCGACGCTGGCCGTCACCAGCGAGGCCGCATCGACCTGCCCTTCCGCGATCAGGCGCAGCGAATAGGCGAATTCATCGGGCGTGTAACCCAGCACATATTGAACGTTGAGCTCCTTCATGATGCCGAGCATCGGCTCGGAGCGGTCGTTCTCCATGCAGACGCCGACCACGACGATGCGCGCATCGCGCGGCGCGCCCTCGAACACCTGCTGGATCAAGCCGGGAATGCCGACGCATTCGAAGATCAGCGCGGGCTTCAGCGCCGGCAGCAATGCCTGCAACGGCGGCCGCGCGGCCTTTTCCTCCGGCGACATCGCGGCATGTTCGGCCCACGTCGTATAAGGCTGCGAGCGCGCGGGGTCGACGACGATGTCGGCGCCGAGCTTTTCGGCCAGCGCCCGGCGTGCCGGCGAATAATCCGCCGCCACAATCGGGTGCAATCCCCTGATCTTGAGGGCGGCGATCACGGCGAGACCGACCGGCCCGCAGCCGATCACCAGCGGCACTTCATTGCCGCTGATATTGGCTTTCGCCACCGCGTGAACGCCGACCGCGAGCGGCTCGGTCAACGCCGCATGCTCGGCCGCCAAGCCGTTCGGGACTTCGAGCAACAGCGCTTCGCTGAGCAGCATGCGCTCGGCATAGGCGCCGACATTTTCGTTGGAATAGCCGATGCCCTGCGGGCCTTCCGCGGTCAGCAGCGCCGGCAGCGAGCAAACCCGCGTGCCGGCCTTGAGCTTGCGCGTGGTGCCCGGTCCGTAGTCGAGCACCTCGCAGCAGAATTCGTGGCCGAACACGACGTCGCGGGAAAGGTCCATCGGCTTGCGGCCGGGAAAATGCTTCGCCAGCTCGACCATGCGGTGGGCGTGCTTGCGCGCGTGCAGGTCGGAGCCACAGATGCCGCAGGCCAATGATTTGACCAGCACCATGCCGGGACCCGGTTTGGGCTCTGGCATCTGGTCGACGACGATCTCACCGTTCCGGAAGATGGCAGCCCGCATCGGCGTTCGCTCCTGTCATTTATTATCGTTTCCTCCCACAGGCGGCGGCGGAAGGAAAGAACGAAAGCAGGCGGCAGACTTGGGGCGCTCGCTACCAGCTGTAGCGAACCACGCCCTTGCCGGCATAGGACCGGGTGAGGTCGGAGAACTCGCCCTCGAAGGTGGCGGCGGCGGACCAGCCGTTCAGCCACTTCATCTCGGCGGAGGCCGTGGTCAGCGCGCTGTTCGGCGCCTGCGCTACGCCGCTGACGAGGAAGGTGGCTCCGGGCAGCGACTGGAACAGCGCCGTGACGCTGCGGTCGGTGTTGAAATTATGCGCCCAGGCGGCGCGGCCGCGCAGCGTGAGCATCGCATCCCCCATCGCAAAGGAGCGGTCGAGCCGGACGCCCAGTTCGCTGCGCCCGGAGGTGACGTCCCTTGCGGCATAGTTCAGCGCAAAGGTGTTGGCGCCCGACAGCACCTGTTCGGCATAGGCCGGCAGGCTGTAGGTGGTGAACTGGCCGGCGGCATAGGGCGTGATGCCCATCCAAGGCGTGGCGAAACGGTAGCCGCCCTCGACGCGGCCGGACCAGGCATTGGCATTGAACTCGGCGCGCAGGCGATCGAAGCCGGCGACGGTGACGGTGCGATCGGTGGTGACGTCCTGCCAGCCATAGGCCGCCGCGGCGATGACATAGGCCGCGCCAACATTGTGGCGAACGAAGGCGCCGGCCTGGAACAGGTCGGATCGTCCGGAGCCCGAACCGGCGACGCTGAAATTGGTGCCGCCGCCGGCCAGCGCAAAGCCGACCAGCGTCGACGGCGAGATCCGGTAGTCGGCGCCGGCGGCGAGGCCGAATGCGCGCGCGGTGACGTTGGTCGATCCGATGACGGCGTTGCCGTCGCTGTTGCTGCCGCCGCCGAAGGCCGAGCCCCATAGGCTCCAGCGCGGATCCAGTACATCGTTGCGCGCGATATCGGCCTTGGTCGGGAATTTGGCGAAGGCATCGCGCGCCGCGCCCTGCTTCTTCGCCGCATAGGCGTAAGAACCGCTCTCCTCGGCGTATGGCGCAGCGCCGCCGCCACCGACGCTGGCGCCGCCATTGCGGCCGGCGATGAAGGGATCGGTCATGAGACCGAGGAACATGTTCATCGCGTCGAAGGTGGATTGCTGCGAGCCGGTCGCCAATTGGCCCGACACCTGGGTCAGGCCCGCCGGCGTCAGGAAGCCGAATGCCCCGGGAAGCGCCCCGCCGGCGTTGAAGAAATTCGACACGGCATTGGCGACGTTCTGCTGGTTGGTGTTGAGACCGGTCGGAAAACTCAGCGCGAGGTTCAGGTAAACATTGCCGGTGTCGTAGCTCAGCGTCGCCTTGAAGTTCGGCGCGTTGGTGCCGACCACGGGGTTGAACGTCCCGCTGACGAGGGCGGCGCTGAGGATCGTGTATTGCCTGGCCGCGTAGTTTCCGGGTCCGAACACCGCATTGACAGTGGCGCCGCCGGGCGTCGCGGTCCCCGTGACGTTGGTACGGTCGGCGGTGGCCGGCGAAATCTCGACCATGTAGCTGGCCGCCGTCGTGAAGGTGAGGCTGCCCTGCACCGTGAGTGTGCCGATCGAATTGCCCGGCGCCAGCGTGCCGCCGTCCTTGATGACGGTGGTCGGGACGATACCGGTGCCGCCGAGCGTGCCGCCGGCGTTGACGGTGACGCCGCTCGACGAGGCGATCGACCCGTTGACGCTGAGGATGCCGCCGTTGACGGCCGTGGTGCCGGTGTAGGTGTTGACGCCGGACAGCGTGAGATTTCCGGTACCGACCTTCTCGAGCGAGCCGGGCCCGGGAGTGCAACCGCAGTCATCGGCGATCACGCCGCTCACCTCGGTAGAAAGATTGTTGCCACCGACGACGAGGGTGTTACCGGCACCGATAAAGTAGGTGCCCGAGCCGGCAATCGAGCCGGCCCTAATGCGTCCATCGCCGGCGGGGCCAAGGCTGCCGGAGAAGTCGACGAAGCCGGTGCCCACGGTAATGAACTGCGCGGTGCCGCCGTCGGCATTGTTGTTGAAAGTGGTCCCGCCGCCGTCGTTGGTCACGATCTTCGCGTTGCCGGCGGTGCTGTTGTGGAAGAAATCGGTGAAACCGCCATTGTTGTTCGTGATGGTCGCATTGCCCGCGGTGCTGTTGTCAAAGAAGGCGGTGGCTCCGTTGTTGTTGTTCGTGATGGCCGCATTGCCCGCGGTGGAAAATGCGTTGAACTCCGTGGTGCCGAGATTATTGTTGATGATCGTGGCGTTGCCGGCGGTCGTGGTATCTCCCACGGACAGGCCGAACGACGTCTGGCCGAGATTGACGTTGGTGATAGTTGCGGATCCGGCGGAGGCCTGGTCGGCGAACCCGATCAAGCCGCCATCATTGTTGATCGTGGCGGTGCCGCCACTGGTTTTGGCGAAGAAGGCGATGATGCCATTGTTGACGATGGTCGCATTGCCGGCCGTCGCCGTATCGGTGCCGCCGGGTGTGCCAAAACCGAGCTGACCGAAGTTGTTGATGGTCATGCTGCCGGCAGAGGAGGCATTGAGAAAATTCGCCTGGGCGAAATTGTCGAGCAAGGTGACGCCCGACAAATTGGCGTTGACGACGTTGAGGGTCCCGAAGTTGGTGATATCGTTAAGGAGCGATGCCGTGTGCGTGGCGTCGCCGAGTTGCAACGTCGCGCAATTGCAGATTTCGGTGCCGCCGGTGTAGGTGTTGGTGCCGAGCAGCACGACCGTGCCGCCGCCGCCGAGCGAGTTGTCCTCCACGCGCAGCCTGCCGCCGCTGGTGCCATCGGAGATGTTGCCGGCGATGGTCAGAGTGACGCCGTTGGCGTCGAGCGCGCTGCCTGTGGCCGAATTGTTGATCGCGAAATTGTTATTGAAGGTCAGGTTGCCGCCGAGACCATCGGGCTTAAACACCGCGTTATCGAGCGTCACCGTTCCGGTGCCGACCGAATGATTGTTGGTGACCTGCAGCGTGGTGTTGGTCACCAGCGTACCGCCAGTATAGGTGTTGGTGCCGGCCAGGCTCACAACGCCGCCGGCACCGGCAGAATCGACGATCTGCAACAAACCCGGGCCGTTGCCGTCGCTGATGGTGCCGGCCATGAACAGCGTATTGCCGTTGGCGTCGAAAATACCGCCGCCGGTGTTGAGCTTGACGTCATTGAAGAAGGTCAGGCCGGGAGCGCCCGCCTGGAACGCACCATTGTCGAGCGTCAACGTCAACGCCGCGGTGCCGATCGAATTGGCGTTGGTCGCCTGCACCCGGGCGTTCACCACATTAAGCAAGCCGGTAATGACATTAGAGCCTGACAGCACCGCAGTGCCGAAGCCGCCCGAGGAATCCGTAACATTCAAGAAGGTGGGCCCAAAATCGCTAATGACGCCGGAGAGCGTGAGAACCTTGCCGTTGACATCGATCGTGCCGCCCTGGCCGGTGATGTAAAAATTGTTGCTGAAGGTCAGATCGCCTGCGCCGTTGCTCTGAAACGTGCCGCTAGCCATGAACACCGCGCCGGTGCCGATCGAATTGACGTTGGTGACCTGCACTGTGCCGGCCGATATCACCATTCCGCCAAAGGTATTGTTGCCGGCCAGGATCAGCGTGCTAGCTCCCAATTGCTGCACCCCAGCAGCACCCCCAATATTGTTGGAAATGCCGATGAACTGGCCGGCACTGGCGTTGTTGACGATGCCGCCGCCCGCGGTGAAAGTGACGTCCGAACCGCTGATCGAAAAGGACTGCGCGTTGGCGTTGAAGGTCCAGAAAGTGGGCGCTATCGCGGCAGACACGTTGACGGTGTCCGATCCGCCGGTGTCGAAGACCGCCGACTGACCGGCCGCAACCGGCGCGGTGGCGGGAGTCCATTCGGTGCCGGTGTTGTAATCGCCGGTGGACGTGGTACCGCCCCAAACCGACTGGGCGTGCGCCACAGGCGTCGCCGCGAACGCTAGGCCACAGCCAAACAGCAGCGCGGCCACGCCTTGCCGCAGTCGTTGTTGTACGAACGATACCGATCGAAAAAGCACGCCCTGACCCCGTTACCCCCAGCACTCTCCGGAGCTGCCGGGGGCAACTTAGCACGGGTCTTTCCGTACAATTACGGTTTGCCGGGAATCCGTTGTTCAGGCATCGGAAAATGGACGCTTTCCGGCCGCACTGTTGTACCCGGGCAACGCTTGAAGCGCGGTCCTTCTCATCCAGCGCAAGATTGTCGCATGGGAAGGATCAGGCGTTGGGGGACGACTCGGCGGCCACGGACAGAAGCTGCGAGCGCCGCTCCCGTTCGCGGTGCGCGGTGTAGAGAC
>JBOHIT010000251.1:0-3470 GCA_050726155.1 Bradyrhizobium sp. | reverse complement strand
GTTCGGATGGAGCGAGTATTGCGACGCCGGCGGGCTCATCAGCTACGGCGCGAACCAGCGTGCAACCTATTTCTGGCTTGCGACCTACGCCGACCGGATATTGCGCGGCGAAAAGCCCGCCGTGCTGCCGGTGGTGCAGCCCACGAAATTCGAGCTGGCCGTGAATCTCAAGACGGCTCACCTGCTTGGCATTGATCTCGACGAATCCTCCATCCTGTTTCGCGCCAACAAGGTGATCGAATGAGGCCGGCTCGTGTCATGTTGCGGCGGAGTTCTCTCGCATGACCCGGCCGCGGCGCTCCCTGTTCGTCAAGTATTTCGTCACCCTGTTTGTCGCAGTGGTGGTGCCGCTGACGCTTGGCTCCGCCATCGAAGGCTGGTTCACCTTTCGCGACCATCGGCTCCACCTCAATGAAGTGCTTCAGGTCGAGGCCCGCGCTGCCGCTGACCGGATCCAGACCTTTACCGATGGTATCCGCGATCAACTCGGCTGGCTGGTGCAGTTTCCCTGGACCGAAGGCGAGGACGACCGGCGCAGGATCGACGGGCTGCGTTTGCTGCAGCAGGTGCCGGCGATCGTTTCGGTCTCGCTGGTCGACCCGACCGGCATCGAACGCGTGTTCGTATCCAGGATCAGCCTGAACCGGACCGGCCGGGGCGCGGATTTGTCGGCCGATCCCGCAGTGATCGGCGCGCGTGCCAACCGAGTCTGGTACGGCCCGGTGCAATACCGGCGCGATTCAGAGCCCTACATGCGGATCGCCGTTGCCGGAAGCCGAGCGGCCCGCGGGGTCGTCGTTGCCGACATCAACCTGAAACTGATCTGGGATGTCATTGCGGCGATCAAGATCGGCAGCACCGGCCACGCCCTTGTCGTCGATGATTCCGGCCGCCTGATTGCGCACCCGGACATCAGCCGCGTATTGCGCAGCGGCGCCGGTGCGGACGATCTGAACCGGCTCAGGTCGATCGTAATCGCCGCAAACGGATCGGCGGTGGTGACGACAGGTGGCGATGGCAAGGCCGCCGTCGCGCTCTCGGTCCCGGCCGCGAACGTAGGCTGGACGGTGATTGCCGAACAGCCGGTGCTGGAAGCGTTCGAAGCCATGTATGCCGCGCTGTGGCGTTCCCTGATTCTCATCGCCATCGGTACCGTTTTCGCGTTGCTGCTCGCCTATTGGCGGGCATGCCGGATGTGGGGGCCGATCCGCAAGCTCGAGGATGGCGCCGAACGGATCGGCATGGGACAGCTCGACCATCGCATTACGATCGAAAGCCGCGATGAACTGGAGCAGTTGGCAATTCGCTTCAACCAGATGGCGGACGAACTGACGGCTTCGCAGCGGAAGTCCGAGCGCATCAACCGGCTCAAGCAATTCCTTGCGCCACAGGTCGCCGAACTGGTGGAACACTCCGACCAGCGGATGCTGGATGGACAGCGGGAAGACGTGGTTGCGATTTTCGGCGATCTGCGCGGCTTCACCGCATTTTCCAACCGCGCCGAGCCCGAAGCCATCTTGGCGATGCTGCGGGAATACTATGAAGCCATTGGCATCGTCACCGAGCGCCATGCCGCCACCCTGATCCGCTTCGCCGGCGACGGCGTGATGGTCCTCGTCAACGCGCCGGTCACGTGCGATGATCCGGCGCACCGCGGCATGCGGCTTGCGATCGACATGCAGACGGCGGTGCAATCCCTCGCCAATAACTGGTCCGCCGGCGGCTGCACGGTGGGCTTCGGCGTCGGTATCGCGATGGGGCCGGCGACTGTCGGTACCCTCGGCTGTCACGGACGCCTCGACTACACGGCGATTGGAAACGTCGTCAATCTTGCATCGCGGCTTTGCAGCATGGCGCATAACGCGCAAATCCTCGTCGACCCCGTCGTCACCGAAAAGGTCAGGGATCGCATCGCACTTGCATCGATCGGACAGCGGCTGATCAAGGGGTTCGACAAGGCGCTGGAGATTTTTGCCGTCGTTCGCGGCGATGCGCCCGACCGGCATCCGGGTCATCAGCGCCGGCCTGCCTACATCAGGCTCGCCCATGATCAGTCCGCTGCAACGCGATCCAGCAGAATCGCATCGGCGCTGTCTTCCGCAGACGGTGGCTGAGCGCATTCTTGCCTTTGAAGCGCGCCGTCCTATGCTGCGCCCTCGATCCGGACCACGAACGGTCTGAAGCGGCGTTGTGGGGCGGGAATGAAAGCGTATCTGGTGCTCGATCTGTCGGTGAATGATTTCGGCGGTTTCAGAAGATACATCGCCGAAATCCCCGCATTCATCGCAAGACACTCGGGGAAATACATCGTCCAGGGGGTGCAGCCGACCATCATCGAGGGCGACTGGCAGCCCGAGCGCGTGGTCATCATCGAATTTCCGGAGCGCGCCAACGCCGAAGCATTTCTCGGTGACCCCGAAATTCAGGACCTCTTCAAGGTGCGCCACGATACGACGACGAGTAAGCTGGTGCTGGTCGATGGCTGCACGTAGCTTCCTTGTTAGGCCGCTTTCGTCTTGATTAGCCCGATTTTTGCCAGGTCCTTACCCATCTGCCGCTTGGCAATCTGAATGTCGTAGTCGGTCTGAAGGTTCAGCCAGAGCTCAGGCGACGTGCCGAAGGCCTTCGACAGCCGCAACGCGGTGTCGGCGGTGATGCCGGTTTCCTCGTTCGATAGTCGCTCGATACGCGTTCGCGGGACACCGCACGCTTTCGCCAACGCGCCTGACGATAGCCCGAGCGGCAACAAAAATTCCTCCCGAAGAACTTCACCGGGATGCATGGGAGCAAGTTTCTTGGCCATTGGCGCTTTTCCTCAGTGGTAGTCGGTCAATTCAACGTCTCTTGGCCCATCCGGAGTCCAGACAAAGCAAATCCGGAATTGGTCATTGACGCGGATCGAGTGTTGGCCGGTCCGATCACCCCTAAGCACTTCGAGCCGATTGCCGGGCGGCACTCTCAAATCCGCAAGAATGTGCGCCGCGTGCAGAAAACGGAGCTTGCGGCGGGCGACCTTGATCAAGTCGGCTGGAAAGCCCTTGCGGACTACGCCATTAAATACGTCTTCCGTGAGGGAGTTCTTGAATCCCTTGATCATGACGAATGGTATCAATGCTTGATACATGTGGCAATACAATTGTATCAAAGGTTGATACAGCATGATTATGTGTCGCGGCAAACGTGCGCCGGATATCGCTTGGCTCATCCGCGCTGCGGATCACAACATCTAGCCCGACGGGCAAATCGCTTCTGATTGTCGGAAATAGTGTCAAGCCCGAAATCAAAAAGATTTCGCTTTATCAGAAGTGGAAATCAGTTCATATCAGTGCCCATCCCGTCCCACTCAGAGGGGCGTTGGCCATCGTCACAACGAGGGGCGGGTCGCGGTGGACGCCGAGGTTGCGACTGACGAGTGCGACTGAGGCGTACGGCGAAGGCGTGTGGTCCTGACGTCGCGGTGCTGACGTCTA
>JBOHIT010000250.1:0-7403 GCA_050726155.1 Bradyrhizobium sp. | reverse complement strand
GTGCCGAACAGCGGTCCGACGCCGCCACCGCCGCCTTCGCCGTTCACGCCGCAGCGGTAAGAGATTTTCCCTCTCCCGCTTGCGGGGGAGGGTGCCGAGCAAAGCGAGGCGGGTGGGGGCTCTCTCGACGAGTCGTATCGCGGAGAGAGCCTCCACCCCAACCCTCCCCCGCAAGCGGGAGAGGGAGTGCACCGCCCGCGTTGATAGATCGCAAGAGATAATTGAGGGGTCGTGTCATGGCCGAAATGTTTGCTACCCTGGGCACCTGGAACTGGCTGATCTTCGGCTTCATCCTGATGGCGCTCGAATTGCTGGCGCCGGGTGTGTTCCTGTTCTGGCTCGGGCTGTCCTCGCTGCTGGTCGGGCTGGTGTCGTTTGCGATCAACCCGT
This sequence comes from Bradyrhizobium sp., assembly GCA_050726155.1. GTDB lineage: Bacteria > Pseudomonadota > Alphaproteobacteria > Rhizobiales > Xanthobacteraceae > Bradyrhizobium. The sequence continues at coordinate 7,013 of JBOHIT010000250.1, read as the reverse complement.
CGTGGCAGGCGCAACTGTTGATGTTCGCGGTGTTCGCGGCCGCGGCAGTGCCGGCGTGGCGGCATTTTGCCAGGAGCGCCGGCAGCAGCAGCCAGAGCAACCCGTACCTCAACCGGCGGACCGAAGCGATGATCGGCCGCGAGTTCACGCTGGAGAAGCCGATCGTCGACGGCACGGGCACGGTGCGGATCGACGATACGATCTGGCGCGTCGCCGGCCCCGATGCGCCGGCTGGCAGCCGCGTCCGGATCATCCAGGCCGATGGCGCCAGCCTGACGGTCGCGGCGGCCTGATCAGTCCGTCGCGTGCCTGCTCCACCGCTCCGCAAAGCGGTGGAGGGGCAGGAAGGTTTCTTTCAGCTCGAGACCCAGCCCGGTGAGGCCATAGCCGTCGCCCGGCAGCAGTTCGATCAAGCCGGCGTCGCGCAGCTCGGTCAATCGGGTCTGCATGACCGTCGGCGACGCCTCGTCGCAGGCGGTGCGCAGCGCGCGCGAGGTCAGCGATCCCTGGCGCAGTTCCCACAGGATACGCAGGGTCCAGCGCCGGCCCAGGAGATCGAGCAGCGCCATGATCGGCCGGCCGGTTCGTGAGCCGCGGACGGCGCGTTTCTTCATGGCAGGGACCCGTTTCGGCATTGAACGCCCTCTTGTGCATTGCTACAGAAATAGTAGCATTGTGCTACATTTATTGTAGCACAGGAGTTTGCCATGTCACAGGCCGCGCCCCGCATCGGGCCGTTGCAGCCGCCTTATCCACCCGAGATTCAGCAGCAATTCGACCGCGTCATGCGCGGCGCGCCGCCGCTGCTGCTGTTCCGCGTCATGGCGGGCCAGGCCCGCGCCTGGGAGAAGTTCCGCGCCGGCAGCCTGCTCGACCGCGGGCCGCTCAGTCTGCGGGAGCGCGAGATCGTCATCGACCGCACCTGTGCACGGACTGGCTGCGAGTACGAATGGGGCGTGCATATCGCGGCGTTTGCCGAAGCCGCGCATCTGACCGAGGAGCAAGTCCGCGCCACCGTGCTCGGCGATCCCAGCGCCGCCTGCTGGTCGGCGGCCGAACAGGTCTTGATTGCAACCGTCGATGCCCTGCACGATCGTGCCACGCTCGGCGAAGCCGAGTTCACGGCGCTGTCGGCGCACTATGAAGACGCAAAGGTCCTGGAGATCATCCAGCTCTGCGGCTTCTATCGCACGGTGTCATATCTGGCGAACGCGCTGGCGCTGCCGCTGGAGGAGAAGGCGGTGAGATTTCCGAGGTGAATTGTCGTCCCGGCGAAGGCCGGGACCCATACTCCGCGGCCGTAATTGTCTTGGAAGGTATCTAACGCCGTACGCTCACCCGAGGGAGCACGGCGTATAGGTCCCGGCCTTCGCCGGGACGACGGATCAGGCCACACCCGCGCGCAAGAGATCATGCAGATGCACGATGCCGACCGGCTTGTTGGCGTCGGTCACGATCAGCGCGGTGATCTTGGAGGAATTGAGGATCTCCAGCGCCTCGCCCGCGAGCAGGTCGCGGCCGATGGTCTTGGGATTCTTCGTCATCACCTCGTCGACGGTGGCGGTCATCAGGTCGGGCCGCATGTGACGCCGCAGATCGCCGTCGGTGACGATGCCGACGATATGGCCGCGATTATCCGTGATGCCGACGCAGCCAAAGCCCTTGGACGACATCTCGACCAAAGCGTCCGACATCCTGGTGCCGAGCGGCTTCAACGGCACCGCGTCGCCGGCATGCATGAGGTCGCGGGTATATTTCAAGAGCGCGCCGAGCTTGCCGCCGGGATGCAGCACGCTGAAATCGACCGAGGTGAAGCCGCGGCCTTCCAATAGCGCGATCGCCAGCGCGTCGCCGAGCGCCAGCATCATCAGCGAGGAGGTGGTGGGCGCCAGATTATGCGGGCAGGCCTCGCGCGCCTTCGGCAAGGTCAGCGCGACGTCGGCGGCCTTGCTCAGGCTGGAGTCGCGATCGGCGGTCATCGCGATCACGGCAATGCCGAAGCGCGTGGCATAGGTGATGAGGTTTTTCATCTCCGGCTGCTCGCCGGACCATGACAGCGCCAGGATGACGTCGTCGGCGGTGATCATGCCAAGATCGCCGTGGCTGGCTTCTGCGGCATGGACGAAGAACGCCGGCGTGCCGGTGGAGGCGAAGGTCGCCGCGATCTTGCGGCCGATATGGCCTGACTTGCCGAGCCCGGTGACGATCAGCCGGCCCTTGGCGTTGCCGATGCGATCGACGGCCCCCGCAAACGGCGCACGGAGGTCGGATTGCAACGCCGCGTTGATCGAGGCGACGCCGCCAGCCTCGGCATCGAGCGTGCGCAGCGCGGATTCGATGGCGGCGTTGGCGGGATCGGTGCCGGATGATTTTGCCATCAGCGGTTTCGGATTGGCCATGTCTCAAGTCCAGGGAGGAGGGCGCCTCGATCGATTTTTGGCCCCCGGGCCCCTCCATAGCACGGCCGATTTGGCGATGCGACGCGGCCTCCGGTTCGCAACGGGTCATTAACCATAATTGTTTTAACTCCGTTAACGACGTTTTCCGCGCCGCTCGGAAGTCGTCCCACAAGTATCTGACGTTGTTGGAGTATTTTTAATCGTGATGGCGGGTCCAGCAAGGGGCCGAAGCAGGCGCGCGACAGCCTTCCGCGCGGTTTTGCCATGCCTCGCGCTGATCGCCCTGACCGGAACCGAACTGCGTGCCCAGACGGTCACGCCCGACCTGTTCAGTTCAACCCGTAGCAGCCAGCTGATATCGACGGAATCGCCGCTGCGCCGGACCGCCGCCGAAAGGGATGATCCCCTCAACAATCCGAGGGCAGGCGATAACGACAGGGAAAGACCCGCGCCCCCGCGCGGCGGGCAGACCCCGCGTTATGGCCTTGCCGTGCCGAGCGGCGCGTCGACCTCCGGCTACGACTCGCTCAATCGCAAGCGCCAGAAGCAGAAATTCTTTCCGGGCCAGGCCAAACCGAAGCCGCCGGCCGGCCCCGGCAGTCCGCCGCCGCTGATGTCGAATACGGCGCTGCGGCTTTCGATTCCGCCGTCGCAAACCGCCAACAAGACCCCGATCCCGCCTTCGATGGCCGGCACAGTGGTCGGCCAGCCGGCGCGCAAGCGGCTCAAGATCGATGACGATCCGTTCGGCGCGGTCGGCGATTACGCCGGCAGCTTCCTGATCAAATCGGCAGTCGAACTCTCCGGCGGCTACGACACCAATCCGCGCCGCACCTTCGTGCCGAAGGGCTCGCCCTTCTATGTGGTAGCGCCGGAATTCCTCGCGATCTCCGACTGGGAACGCCACGCGCTGGTGGCCGATTTGCGCGGATCGTTCACCGGCTATGGCAACACCTTCCCGCCGCCGACTGATGGTACGATTTCGCCGGCGCCGGTCATTGTCGATCGTCCGGATTTCACCGGCCACGTCGATGGCCGCCTCGACGTCTCGCGCGACACGCGGCTATTGGGGCAGGCGCGGCTGCGCCTCGCCACCGACAATCCCGGCAGTCCGAACGTTCAGGCCGGTCTCGAAAGATATCCGGTCTACGCGAGTTTCGGCGGCACCTTCGGCTTCGACCAGAATTTCAACCGCCTGCAGATTTCCGGCGGCGCTACCGTCGACCGCACCGCCTACAGCTATTCAAAACTCACCGATGGCACCACGACCAGCAACGACGACCGCAACTTCAACCAGTTCGGCGGCGTCGGCCGCGTCAGCTACGACCTGATGCCGGGCGTCAAGCCGTTCGTGGAAGCGCAGGCCGACAGCCGCGTGCATGATCTCAGGCTCGACCGCAACGGCTATGCGCGCGATTCCACCGGCGGCTACGTCAAGGGCGGCACCAGCTTCGAATTCTCGCGGCTGCTCACCGGTGAAATCGCGGTCGGCTACGCCGCGCGCGACTATGTCGACGTCAGACTCAACCGCCTCGAGGGCCTGCTGACCTCGGCTTCATTGACCTGGACCGCGACGCCGCTGACCACGGCCAAGTTCTATTCCGACACCACGATCGCGGAGACCACCTTGCCCGGCACCTCAGGCGTGCTGACGCACATCTACACCGTGGAAGTCGATCATGACTTCCGGCGCTGGCTGACCGCGATCGGCAAGTTCACCTGGGGCACGCTCGACTACCAGGGCAACAACCGCAAGGACAAGATCTACGCGGTGTCCGGCGATCTCATCTACAAGCTGAACCGCAATCTCTGGGTCAAGGGCACGGTGCGCCGCGACTGGCTGGATTCCAACCTGCCCGGCAACAGCACAGCGTCGACCGTCGTGATGCTCGGCGTGCGGTTGCAGCACTAGCCGTTTTACTACGGCGGTGGTGACACACCGTTAACCGTATGTGTGATGGGGTCACACCCGGTATGGCTTGACCCAGGGGGTAAAGCAGCCGCACTCTGTTGGTCTTACAGGAGGGAGTTTCAATGGCCCAAGGCAAACCTGCGGCTCGCAGCATTTTATCACGGACTCTGGCTACGATTATTCTTATTGGCATCTATTGTTTCAGCATCGTCGGTGTGACGACGCTCATGGTTGCAGGATCGACGACGGAGGCGTTTGCACGCGGCGGTCGTGGTGGCGGTGGCGGCGGTCGTGGCGGCGGTGGCCGTGGCGGCGGTGGTCGCGGGCGTGGCGGCGGCGGACGCGGTTTCGGCCGTGGCGGCGGCGGACGCGGTTATGGACGTGGCGGTGGTCGCGGTTATGGTTATGGCCGTGGTTACGGTCGCGGCTATGGTTATGGCGGCGGCTACTATGTGGCGCCCGACTGCTACTGGGCTGGCCCGGTGCGGATCTGTCCGTAACTCATTCCGCGGGACTTACGTCCCGCAGGAACTGAAAATACAAAAATGGTGCAGTGTGCGAGCGCGCACTGCACCATTTTCTTTGATTTCTGCTGTTCCGTTGCGGCCAGAGCATTTTCGGTTCTGATTGAATCAGAACCGAAGCTCTCGTTTTCTTCACGCGAACCGGTATCTACTTCGCGCGAAAACGTTCCAGCTTCGCTTACCGCGGCAGCGTCGTCGAACCCATCAGGTATTGATCGATGGCGCGGGCGCAGAGGCGGCCCTCGCGGATCGCCCACACCACCAGCGACTGGCCGCGGCGCATGTCGCCGGCGGAGAACACGTTCGGCACTGACGTCTGGTAGTCGGTCAAATTAGCGCGGACATTGCCGCGCTGGTCGAGATCGACGCCAAGGGTCTTCAGCATGCCGTCGTGGACCGGATGTACAAAGCCCATCGCCAACAGCACCAGCTGCGCCTCGAGTTCGAATTCGGTACCCGCGATCGGCTTGAACTTGTCGTCGACCTGGACGCAGTGCAGCTTCTGCACCTTGCCGTCGGCACCTGAGAATTTCTGCGTCAGCACCGCGAACTCGCGCTTGGCGCCTTCGGCCTGGCTCGACGAGGTCCGCATCTTCAGCGGCCAGTTCGGCCAGGTCACGCCCTTGTTCTCATGCTCGGGCGGCGCCGGCATGATTTCGAGCTGGGTCACGGATTTGGCGCCCTGCCGGAACGAGGTGCCGATGCAGTCCGAACCGGTGTCGCCACCGCCGATCACGACCACATGCTTGCCGCCGGCGAGGATATCCTTGACGCCGTCGAGCGGCTCGGCGGAGACGCGGCGGTTCTGCTGCGGCAGGAAATCCATCGCGAAGTGAATGCCGTCGAGGTCGCGGCCGGGGATCGGCAGATCGCGGCCGGCTTCGGCGCCGCCGGTCAGCGCCACCGCATCGTATTGCCGGTGCAGCTCGCGCGGATCGATCGCACCGGGCGAGGACCCGCCGACATGGACGCCGTAATGGAAGGTGACGCCCTCGGCTTCCATCTGCGCCACGCGGCGGTCGATGACGTGCTTTTCCATCTTGAAGTCGGGAATGCCGTAGCGGAGCAGGCCGCCGGCCTTGGCGAATTTCTCGTAGACATGGACGTCATGGCCGGCGCGCGCGAGCTGCTGCGCGGCGGCGAGGCCCGCGGGGCCCGAACCGATGATCGCGACCTTCTTGCCGGTTTTGGCGGGAGCGATTTCCGGCTTCAGCCAACCATTGTCCCAGGCGCGGTCGACGATCGCGCATTCGATGGTCTTGATGGTGACCGGGTTGTCGTCGATGTTGAGCGTGCAGGAAGCTTCGCACGGCGCCGGGCAGATGCGACCGGTGAATTCCGGGAAATTGTTGGTCGAGTGAAGGTTGCGCGACGCTTCTTCCCAATTGTTCTGATAGACGAGGTCGTTGAAGTCGGGAATCTGGTTGTTGACCGGGCAGCCCGGGGTGCCCGGCTGGACCGAACCGGTGCCGTGGCAGTAGGGAATGCCGCAATTCATGCAGCGCGCGGCCTGGTCGCGGGTGTCTTTCTCGCTCAGGGGAATGACGAATTCGCGATAATGCTGCACGCGGTCGGTGACCGGCGCATACTTGCGGTCATGCCGGTCGATCTCGAGAAAACCTGTGATCTTGCCCATTAAACCCAACGTTCCTGCAACCTGACTTGGTCTTCGCTATGTTCCGTCATTGCGAGGAGCGAAGCGACGAAGCAATCCATTCTTTCTTCGCTGGTCAAGATGGATTGCTTCGCTCCGCTCGCAATGACAGTCTTTGATATCTCGCTTTCCTACGCCCCGATCGCGATCTTCGGCTCGGCGTCGGCGTTCGCCTTCATTTCCTTCAGGGCGCGGCGGTATTCCACCGGCATCACCTTGCGGAATTTCGGCAGCCAGGCCTTCCAGTTCGCCAGAATCTCTTCGGCCCGCTTCGAGCCGGTCAGCTTGGCGTGACGCGTGATCAGGACGTGCAGCCGCTCGACATCCGACTCGAGCAGGTTCTGGAACACGTCGACCCTGCCATGCGCTTCGAGATCGCCGGTGTGGTGGTAGGTGTTCTGGTTGATCATCTCTTCCGAGAGCACCGGTTCGAGCTCGACCATCGCCATGTTGCACAGCCTGGCGAAGTCGCCGTCTTCGTCCAGCACATAGGCGATGCCGCCCGACATGCCGGCCGCGAAATT
>JBOHIT010000249.1:0-3223 GCA_050726155.1 Bradyrhizobium sp. | reverse complement strand
GCGAAATAGACCCCGACGCCCATCGCCGAGATGCTGGCGCGGTTGAGGCGCAGCGGCTGCAGCCGGGCGACGTCGTTGCCGGCGGGCAGCACGCGCGTGTCCGAGCCGTATTTGTCCTTGAACATCTTGCCGACGGCGACGGTGATATTGAAGCCGGAGGTGCCGGTGTCGTAGGCCGTCATCGTTATCGTCGGCGGCAATTTCACCTGCGCGACTGCGGGTGACGCCGCAAGTGCGGTTCCGGCCAACACGATGGCGGCAAGCCTGATTATCGGATTGAGCATTCCATTCCTCCCTCGGCGGCTGACATTGCAGCCTTGAGACGCATTCTCGCCGGCTCCATGGCCCGCGAAGGGGCCGAGTTGGAAGCAGGCTTTGCGTGTTGGCGGGAATGCTCGCGGATTTCGGCATCCACTGCAAGGAAGTGAGGGCCGTCGATCCGCGTCAGCTTGACGCGTTGCGTTGCCCGAAACAGCAGCGAAGTGGGCGGTGAGTTGTAATTTACGCCAGCTTCGCCATTCCGAGGTCCTCAGCCACCTGATCCAGACCGCGCATCAATGCGAGCGGAATCGGAATGCCGTCGCGCGTCCGCGTCGCGCGCGTGGCGTGGCTGCGCTCGCCGGGAACGAAGATCCGCGCCACGCCGGGGATCCGCTCGGAGTTTCTGAAATCGCGCACCAGCGTATCGACGCTGGCCTTGAACACATCGACATCGCCGAACGCCGCGATATTGATCGCCGCGACCGCCTGTCCGGTATTGGTGACGCTGTCGTCGTCATGATTGAAGTCGATGACGTCCCGGCCCATCGCCGCACCGCCCAGCGTGCCTGCCAGCAGGCCGATGATCATGGCGAGCCCATAGCCCTTGTAGCCGGCCTGCATGCCGCCGAGCGGCAGCAGCATGCCCTCGTCGGCACGTTTCGGATCGGTCAGCGGCTTGCCTTCGCGATCGATCATCCAGCCCTCCGGCATGGTCTCGCCGCGCAGCGCCTTGGATTTCACTTTGCCATACGCCGCAACCGTCGTCGCCATGTCGAGAATGATCGGCTTCTCGTCGCCGGCCGGGATCGCGGCCGCGATCGGGTTGGTCGACAGCAGCATGTCGAGGCCGCCCCAGGGCGGCAGATGGTTGGCGTTGCCGACCGCGAAATAAAGCCCGATCATGTCGTGCTTCATCGGCATCGACGCGTAGAGCGAGGCGGGACCCGCATGGTTGCTGTATTGCGAGTTGACCCAGGCGATCCCGGTGGTGCGCGCTTTTTCGATCGCCATTTCGGCCGCGCGTTTCATCACGAGGTGGCCCATGCCGTTGTCGCCGTTCAGCAGCGCGGTGGAGGCGTGCTCGTGCACAACCCGGATATTGGGCCGCACATTGAATCCGCCCGCCTTGATGCGCCGGGCATATTGCGGCAGCCGGCTGACGCCGTGGCCGTCCGAGCCCTGCAGATCGGCTTCCGCCATCAGGCTGGCGACATCAGCGGCGTCGGCTTCGGGCAGACCCAGCCTGGTCATGGCGTCCCGGATGAAGTCTTTGAGCCGGTCGAAAGTCACTGTCGATGTCGTCAGGATATGAACTCCCGTTTTATTGGTGGCGCGCTTGCGCGGGTCTAATTGTGGCAAAGTTCTAGTCGGATAGAAAGCGTACCGATTGGGTTGCGATGGCGATCGTCACGGAGGTGCCGACCTCGTGCAAGGTGTCGCCGGCGTGGAACGGACAATCGACGGCGATGTCGGCCGAGCCTGCACGCACACCATAGCGCACGCTGGCGCCGAGGAATTCGCGGTAGGTCACCGTGCCGACGGCGGCAGTCCTGTCCGGCCCCGTGTTCTCGCTTGCGCCGACGATCGTGCAATCCTGCGGCCGGAACACCATGCGCGCACCCGGCGCCACATCGCGGTCCGCAGGAATTGGTATTTTCGGGCCGCCGGATATCTCAAAGGCCAGCGACGCCCCGTCGCCGGTGACGTGGCCCTCGACAATGTTCGCGGTGCCCAGAAAATTCGCCACGAACAGATTGACCGGCCGCTCGTAGAGGTCTTTTGGCGTGCCAACCTGCTGAATCACGCCGTGGTTCATCACGGCAATACGGTCGCAGACCGTGTTGGCCTCTTCCTGGTCGTGGGTGACGAAGATGGTGGTGAGCCCGAGCCGCTGTTGCAGTTCGCGCAATTCGCGACGGACCTGCACGCGCAGCTTGGCATCGAGATTGGAAAGGGGCTCATCGAGCAACAGCAGCTTCGGTTCGACCGCGATGGTGCGCGCCAGCGCCACGCGCTGCTGCTGGCCGCCCGAGAGCTGCGCCGGCCGGCGCTGGTCGAGCCCGCTCAGCCCGACCAGGTCGAGCGCGGCCGCGACACGCGGGCCGATCTCGGCCCGCGGCACGCGCTTTTCCTCGAGGCCGAAGGCGACATTGCGCGCCACCGTCATGTGCGGCCACAGCGCGTAGGACTGGAACACCATGCCGATGTCGCGCTTCCACGGCGGCAGGCCGGAAATATCGGTTTCGCCGACCAGCACGCGGCCGCTGTCGGCGTGGTTGAAGCCGGCGATCAGCCGCAGCAGCGTGGTCTTGCCGCAGCCGGAGGGGCCGAGAAACGCAAAGAACTCACCGGGACGGATGTCGAGGTCGATCGACTTCAGAACGTGATTGTCGCCATAGGACAAATTGACCTGTTCGATCCGGACGCCGACCGCAGGCGCTCGATGGGCTGGGGTCGTCATGCCGAATGCCCTGCTCTTGGCGCGGCGCGGCCACGCTCGATCACGAAATGCGACAGGATGGTGCAGACCGCCACCAGCACCACGGCGATGACGCCGAGCGCCGCCCCGGGGCCGCGGCCCGCCGCCGATTGCATCAGCACGTAAAGGCCGTAGGCCAGCGGTGCGTCCGAGTTGGATTGCACCAGCATCAGGGTCGCCGACAGTTCGACCGCGGCGGTGGCAAAACTGGTGACGAAGCCCGCGAGGATGCCGCCCATCATCAGCGGCGTCACGATACGGCGCACCGTGCGCAGCTTGGTGGCGCCGAGGTTTTCGGCGGCTTCTTCCAGCGATACCGATATCTGCTGCAGCGCCGCGTAGCAGGCGCGCAGCGCATAGGGCAGGCGACGGATCGCCAGTGCCAGCACGATCACGATCCACAGCGCTGCCAGCGGCGTGCCGTCCCACAATTTCACGCCATAGAACGCGCGCAGATAACCGATGCCGAGTACGATGCCGGGA
>JBOHIT010000248.1:0-20832 GCA_050726155.1 Bradyrhizobium sp. | reverse complement strand
GAAGGACAGATGAAGAAATCAGAAGTGAATGCCCAGCAGTCGGCCGGTGAGCTCGAAGCACCGGTCCGCCTCACCCCGGAGCAACTCGAAATCGTTGCCGCCGGTTTCATGAGGCAAATTTCCGTCGTCAAAGGCGGTACGGGCGGCACGATCCTTACCGGCGCAATATCGCCGCGGGTGCCCTCGACGATTGCTTTCTAAATCAACCAAAACACGAGACGGCGTTCGGCGCGCAGCGCGTCGGACGCCGTCTCGGAAGCCTTTTCATTCCGAGGGATAGCGGCAACTCACCCGGCACCAGCAGCGAGATAGAGGGTTTCAATGTCCAGCGAATCAAAGAAGCAGATCGACTGCCCGAGCTCTCAGCCCACCACGGAAGGCGCTCGAATCTATGGTGTGATGACGGGAACGCCGGAAGATCACAGGGTCGGCTATCTCACCGAAGCCCTGCCGGTTTCCGAGAAGCTGCTCGCCCTTGCGGGAGATGCCAAGCCGACGGAACTGTTCCGCATCGCTGCACCCTGCGCCGGCGCCAGCGGCGGCTGCAAGCATTTCAAGGGTAACGCCTGCAGCCTGGCCAAGCGGATCGTTGAGGGCCTCCCCGCTGTCGTCAACGCGCTGCCCGCCTGCCAGATCCGGTCCACCTGCCGCTGGTTTCGTCAGGAAGGCAAGGAGGCCTGCTTCCGCTGCCCGCAGGTCATGACCGATAAATCAAACGCCTCTGAATATGAGAAGCAGATCGCCGACGCAGACTGACGCTTTACCGGTGTCCGCTCAAATCGGTGATGGTGGGCTCATCGCCGTTGAGCGGGTTGGTGGGATCGCGCACATAGCGCAGGGTTTCGAACCGCATCGCGCGCGCGTCGACCATCACCAGCCGTCCGACTAAACTTTCGCCGAAGCCGACGATTTCGCGGATCGCCTCCAGCGCCATCATCGAACCCAGCATGCCGGCGAGCGCGCCCATCACGCCGGCCTCGGCGCAGGCCGGCACCGTACCGGGCGGCGGCGCCTCCGGAAACAGACAGCGATAGGTCGGATTGAACTGGCCGTTGGCGCCGCGTTCATGGGCGCGGATCGTGGTCAGCGAGCCGTCGAACTGGCCCAGCGCCGCCGTGATCAGCGGCTTGGCCGCGAGGAAGCAGGCGTCGGAAACCAGGTAGCGGGTCTCGAAATTATCCGAACCGTCGAGCACGAGGTCATAGCCGCCGATCAGCGACATCACGTTATCAGCATTGAGACGCACCGCATGCGCCTCGAAATTGACGTGGGGGTTGAGCGCGTGGACTTGCACCGCCGCGCTATCGACCTTGCGCTTGCCGATATCGGGCGTGGTGTGGATGATCTGGCGCTGCAGATTGGACAGCGAAACCGTATCGTCATCGACTACGCCGAGCGTGCCGATACCGGCGGCGGCGAGATACATCAGGACGGGGGCGCCGAGACCGCCGGCGCCGATCACCAGCACCGACGCCTCCTTGAGGGCGGTCTGGCCGGGTCCGCCGACCTCGCGCAGCACGATATGGCGGGCATAGCGTTCGAGTTCTTCGGCGGTCAGCATCGTCAGTCTATTCCCTTGCGCGGTTCCCTGAACCGGGGCGCAGTTGTTGCCGACCAAGCAGATGTGCTTAATTGGCCTGAGGTCAATGATCGCTCCAGTATTCCCTCTCCTATTACTTTGGGATTTGTCATGAGATCGGTGTTTTCAGCAACATTGATGGTCTCGGCATCCATTTTGATGGTGTTGGGGACGTCAGCACAGGCCCAATTGACGCCGCCGTCCACGGCGGGCGCCAAGCCCAAGCCGGTCACGACGATTCCGATCCGCCCCGCCCTGCAAAAGCCCGAGGAGACCGCCAACGCGATGGCGCAAGCCGAGCGACTGGCGCTGCAATCCGATCTCGCCTGGGTCGGCCAGTATAACGGCGCGATATCAGGCGACGTCAGCGAGCGCATGGTCAAGGCTATCAAGGAATTCCAGAAGAGCCGCGGCGGCAAAGAGACCGGCGTGCTCAATTCGCAGGAGCGCGGCGTCCTCGCCGACACCGCGAAGAAGCGGCAGGAAAACGTCGGCTGGAAGATCGTCACCGATCCCGGCACCGGCGTGCGGCTCGGCATTCCCGGAAAGCTGGTGCCGCAGCAAGCCAGCGACGCCAACGGCACCAAATGGACCTCGCCGACCGGAACGGTGCAGATTCAACTGGCGCGGCGCAAGGAAGCCGCGCCCACCACGGCGAAGCTCGCCGAACAGGAAAAGAAGGAAGCGCAGCGCAAGATCGATTACACGGTGGTGAAGCCGGACTTCTTCGTGCTGTCGGGCTTGCAGGGCCTCAAGAAATTCTACGTGCGCGGCACCTTCAAGGGCGATGAGGTCCGCATCCTCACCATCCTCTACGATCAGGCCACGGAAAATACCGTGGAGCCGGTGGTGATTGCGATGTCGAGCGCGTTCAACGCGTTTCCGACCGGCGCGCAGGTCGCCGGCCCCCCGCCGCGCAAGACCGTGGAATACGGCACCGGTGTCGTCGTCAGCGATGACGGCGCGATCGTCACCGACCGCCAGATCACGGACGGCTGTATCGCGGTCGCCATCGCAGGCTTCGGCAACGCCGACCGCATCGCCGAGGACAAGGAGCATGATCTGGCGCTGCTGCGCATCTACGGCGCACGTGGGCTGAAACCGCTCAATCTCGCCAACGCGGCGTCGAACACCGCGCTCGACCTCACCGGCATTGCCGATCCGCAAAACCAGGGCGGCGCCAGCGCGATCAGCAGCGTCAAGGCTTCGGTCGCGCAGCTTGGTGGCAGCAGCGATATCGCGCTGTCGCCGCCGCCGGCATTAGGTTTCTCCGGCGCGGCCGCACTCGACGGCGACGGCAAATTCGCAGGCATTGCACTGTTGAAGCCGGTTCTGGTCGCCGGCCCTGCGAACGGCGCAGCCCAGGCGGTGCTGGTGACGTCAGACACCGTGCGCGATTTCCTGAAAGCCAACGGCGTCAATGGCGCCGGCGGATCGCCGGACGCCAAAGCATCGGTGGTGCGCGTGATCTGCGTGCGGAAGTAGCGCTTACTCGTGTCCCGGACGCGGTGCAGCGTGACATAAGCGCGTTTACGCGCGTCTTCGACACGCTATGGCTCCGCAGAGCCGGGACCCACACCGTGAGATGGGCCCCGGCTCTGCAGCGCATCGCTTAAGCGCTGCGTCCGGGGCACGAGAACTACTAAGCCAGTCCGAATCTCACGCCGGCGCGCGCGAGCCCGCCGGCCATACCGATCGGCGTGCCGTCGGCGCGCCAGCAGGCCGCGCCTGACATCCGGCCATCGTCGTGGAATTGAATCGCGTTCATGCCGCCGGCCACCGTCGGCACCGCCTGCACCTTGTGGCCCATCGCCGTGAGCTTGGCGCGCACGCTTTCCGGCACCGCCGATTCCACTTCGAGCGCATTGCCCTCGGTCCAGACCCGCGGCGCCTCGACCGCTTCCTGCAGGCTCATGCCATGGTCGATCAGGTTGACCAGCGCCTGCATCGCGCTCGGAAAGATCCGCTTTCCGCCGGGCAGCCCGAGCGCATAGACGAGTTTGCCGTCGCGCAGCGCCATCATCGGCGACATCGACGTGGTGACGCGCTTGCCCGGCGCCAGCGACAGCGCATGGCCGGGCCTGGGATCGTAGAGGTTCATGTAATTGTTCGGCACGGCGCCGAGGCCGGGGATCATGATCTTGGCGCCGAACAGGTTGTTGATGGTCTGCGTGGTCGCAACTACGTTACCAAACGCATCCGCCGCCGTCATATGGGTGGTGTGTGCGCTTTCGAGCTGCGCGACGCCGGCGCCCCATTGCTGCGTACGGCTGGCATCGATCGCGCGGCGGCGCTCCTCGGCATAGGCCTTCGACGTCAGCCGCTCCACCGGCACGTTGACAAAATCCGGATCGCCGCTCGCCGCCGCACGATCGGCGAAAGCGATCTTCAGCACTTCGGCGAGGTAATGGATCGTTTCCGCAGAACCAAAGCCAAGTCCGGCGATATCGTAACCTTCGAGAATGTTGAGCATCTCGGTGATGTGCACGCCGGATGCCGCGGGCGGCGGCGGCCCTAGAATTTGCCAGCCGCGATAGTCGGCGCGAACCGGCTGACGCTCGACCGTCTTGTAAGTAGTGATATCCTCGCGGGTGATGAAGCCGCCATGCGCCTTCATGTAGTCGACCAGGATGTCGCCGAGCGGGCCCTGGTACAGGGCCGCTTCGCCATGCTGCGAGATGTATGTCAGCGTCTCCGCGTATTCGGATTGCACCACGCGTTCACCCGTCTTGAGCGGCACGCCCTTCGGCAGATAGATCGCCGAGATCGCCTTGTCCTTGCGCATATCAGCGGCGCTGTCGGTGATGCACTCGTGCAGATAGGGCGTCGCCGCATAGCCGCGTGCGGCATGCTTGATCGCGGGCTGCATCACATCTGCAAGGCTCATGGTGCCGAAGCGGCGCAACGTTTCGCACCAGGCCTTCAGCGAGCCCGGCGTCGCCACCGCTTTCGGACCGGTCAGATTTTCGTCGCCAACCGTGTCGAAGACGTCATGCGCCGAACCCGGCTTTGACGTGTAGGTATCGGGACGAACCGACAGCGGCACCGAGCTTTGGCCGTCGATGAAGCGATGGCTGCCATCGGCCAGCCTGATATGCGCCATGCCGCCGCCGATGATGCCGACCATCATCGGCTCGACCACCGTCAGCGTGAACAGCGTCGCGATCGCGGCATCGATAGCGTTGCCGCCGGCCGCGAGCATCTCGGCGCCCGCGCTCGACGCCAGCGGGTGATTGCTCACCACCATGCCGCGGCTGGAGGACGCCGGCTGCTTCTGACATTGAAAGGTGGTGGCCGCGCGATCCCGCCAATTGCTGGTCATGTTGTTTCCCGTTTTCTTGTTGTTCTGCGGCAGATTAGACGGCTTTATCCAACCTGCGCCAGTCGTCATACCGGATTGGAGCCATTCAGGCGCAGCCAGTTTTCGCGCGTCACGCGCCATTTTTCCGATTTTCGACTGGCCGTTATGATGCGCGAGTTCGATATAGCCGACAAATTCGGCGCCGGTCTTTTGCTTGACGCGGCGTGACGCCGCATTGGAAGCCACGTTGCAGACATAGAACTGCTCAATGCCAAGCGTGTTGAAGACAAAGTCGTTGACGGCCGAGATCGCCTCGGTCATCAGGCCGCGGTTCCAATAGAGTTCGGCGAGCCAGAAGCCCCGATTGCCTTTCGGATTATCCGTGCCCGGCCGAAAATGAATGTTTCCGATCGCTTCGCCATCGCCCGCTCGCAACGTCAAAACCCAGTGATGGATTTCCTCGCCAGCCGCGATTTTCTCCAACTGCAGTCTGACAAAGGTCTCCGCGCCGTCATCCGGATATGGCCAGGGCACGACGGTTGCGAGATTCCGGATGATGTTCCAGTTGTTGAAGCGGCGCTGGACCGCCGGCGCATCGGACAGCGCCAACGGGCGCAGGATCAAACGCGAGGTCTGGATGGTCGGCGTCTTCATGATGCCTAAGCCGTAGCGCGGAGGCGCGTGATTATTTCTGGCACTTCGGGCACCAGAAGGTCGAGCGGCCGTTCTGGACGAAGCGCCGCACGATGCCGCCGCAGCGCGCGGTCTGGCACTTCTCGCCTTCGCGGTCGTAAACCTGGAATCGGTGCTGGAAATAGCCCAACTCGCCCGAGGTCTGGCGATGGTCGCTGATCGAGGAGCCACCAGCCTTGATCGCCTGATTCAACACATCGTGGATCGAACCCACCAGGCGTTTGGCGTGATCCGTAGGTTCGGCCTTTTTTGTCGCCAGCGTCGCAGCCAGGCGCCGCGGCGACAGATGGGCGCGATACAGCGCTTCGCAGACATAGATGTTGCCAAGCCCCGCCACCACGCGCTGGTCGAGCAAGGCGGCCTTGAGGCTGGTTTTCTTATTGTGGCAGGCGCCGGCCAGCATCGCCGCATCGAATTCATTGCCGAGCGGTTCGGGACCGAGCCCCTTCAGCAGCGGCTCCTCCTCCAGCGCATTGCGGGCGATGATCTTCATGTAGCCGAAGCGGCGCGGATCGTTGAATACCACCGCCGCACCCGACGACATGTGGAACACGACGTGATCATGGGCGCGGTCTTCGCCGCGCGGTACGTGGAATTGGCCCGGCGTGTTGTTGCCGCCATTTTCCAGCACCCGAAACGAGCCGGACATGCCCAAATGCATCAACAGCACGTCGCCGGAGGTGAGATCCGCCATCAGATATTTGGCGCGGCGGCCAAGGCCGGTCACGGTCTGGCCCTCGAGCCGCGATACGAAGTCCTTTTGAAACGGAAACCGCAGATCTTTTCGCCGGGTTTCCGCCTTGATGATTTTCGAACCCTCCATGGCGGGTTGCAGGCCGCGGCGGACGGTCTCGACTTCGGGTAATTCAGGCATTTCTGTCGCTTCCCCGTCCCTGGTTTTTTATGGATCGGCCCGGCGTTCGCTGAACTCGATGTGGTTGAAGAACGGATCGGCGATGGTCATGCTGGTCGCACCCCACGGCTGCTCGACGAGGCCGGGGCGCGCATAGCCGTATTTCTTCGCGATCAGATTAGCGTGATAGTCGGCAAGGCCGGAGGTCTCGATGGTGACCTTGGCGCCGGGCGCGCAGTCGCCATGATGTTCGCTCAAATACAGGATGACTTCGCCCAACGATATCTGCATGAACAGCGGTAAATCCGGCTCGAATCGATGCTCGAAATCGACCTTGAAACCGAGGAATCCGACATAGAATTCCCTGGCTTTGGCGGTATCGAAGATTCTGAGGGTGGGAATGGTCCGCGTGAATTGTGGTGACATGGCCGGCCTTGCAAATTAACCAACGTTCGCGTTGCGCATGCCCCCTCAAATGACCGCGCGACCACGCTTCTAGCGCGCTTCAACCAGCCGCGCTATGGTCAGGTAGTGGAGATGGATTGATGGATCGGCCGGACCAAACGACGCATTTTGGCTTCAAGGACGTACCCCTTGGGGACAAGCAGACGCTGGTGAACGAGGTGTTTCACAGCGTGGCGTCGCGCTACGACCTGATGAACGATTTGATGTCGGTGGGCCTGCACCGGGTCTGGAAGGACATCATGATCAACACGCTCAATCCGCCGAAGAGCGATGCGCCGTTCGCGCTGCTCGATGTCGCCGGCGGCACCGGCGATATCGCCTTCCGTGCCGCCAAGGCGGCCGGCTCCGGCTTCCGCGCCACCGTCTGCGACATCAACACCGACATGCTCGAGGTTGGCCGCAAGCGCGCGATGACACGTCATCTCGACCAGCAGGTTTCGTTTGTCGAAGGCAATGCAGAAGCGTTGGAATTTCCCGATCGCGGTTTCGATGCCTACACTATTGCGTTCGGCATCCGCAATGTGCCGCGGATCGATGCCGCGCTGAAGGAAGCCTATCGCGTACTGAAACCCGGCAGCAGGTTTCTGTGCCTCGAATTCTCCACCGTCGATGTGCCCGGGCTTGACCGGCTCTATGACTTTTTCTCGTTCAAGGTAATCCCGCCGCTCGGCCGCGCCGTGACCGGCGACGCCGAATCCTATCAATACCTCGTCGAATCGATCCGGAAGTTTCCGAGGCCCAATGCGTTTGCCGAGATGATCGGCGCCGCCGGCTTTTCGCGGGTGAAGTGGGAAAGCCTCTCCGGCGGCATTGTGGCGCTGCATTCGGGCTGGCGTTTGTGATCTCTGCGGCGACCCACATCGCGCGGCTGGTTCGCGCCGGTTTCGTGTTCGCGCGCGAGGGCGTGTTCGGCGTGGTCGATCCGAGCCTGGTGCCGCCGCCCGGTCAACTCGCGCTTCGTCTGGCGCGGATCATCGAACGGCCCGGCGCCAAATCGGGCCCGCGGCTGTCGCGCGCGCTGACCCGGCTCGGTCCCGCCTATCTCAAGCTCGGGCAATTTCTGGCGACCCGGCCGGACGTCGTCGGTGTCGCGATGGCGCGCGATCTGGAAGCCTTGCAGGACAGGCTGCCGCCGTTCTCGCAAAGCGAGGCCGAGGCCGTGATCGCGACCTCGCTCGAACGCCCTGTGGCACAGTCGTTTGCGAGCTTCGGGCCGTCGGTTGCGGCCGCTTCGATCGCGCAGGTGCATCGCGGCGAGACCGAACGCGACGGCGTGCGCAAATCGGTTGCCGTCAAGGTACTGCGCCCCAACGTCGCCGCGCGTTTCCGCCGCGACCTCGCCGATTTCTTCTTTGTCGCGCACAACGCCGAGGCGCATTCGGCCGAAGCGCGCCGGCTGCGGCTGATCGAGGTCATCAACACGATGTCGCGCTCGGTCGCGATGGAGATGGATCTGCGGCTGGAAGCGGCCGCGATGTCCGAGATGGCGGAGAACACCCGCGACGATCCGGATTTCCGGGTGCCGACGGTGGATTGGGACCGCACCACCCATAACGTGCTGACGATGGAGTGGATCGACGGCATCGCGCTGAACGACCACGCGCGCCTCGCGCAGTCCGAGATCGATTTGCCCGATCTCGGGCGCAAGGTGATCCAGAGTTTCCTGCGCCACGCGCTGCGCGACGGCTTCTTCCATGCCGACATGCATCCCGGCAATCTGTTCCTCGACGACGCCGGCCGGCTGGTCGCGGTGGATTTCGGCATCATGGGCCGGCTTGGCCTGAAGGAGCGGCGCTTCCTCGCCGAGATTCTGCTGGGCTTCATCACGCGCGACTATCGCCGCGTCGCCGAAGTGCATTTCGAGGCCGGCTATGTGCCCGGCCATCACTCGGTGGAGAATTTCGCGCAAGCGATCCGCGCCATCGGCGAGCCGATCCATAACCGTATCGCCGAAGACATTTCGATGGCGAAGCTGTTGACCTTGCTGCTCGAGGTCACCGGGCTGTTCGACATGCAGACCCGTCCCGAACTGATCCTGCTGCAAAAGACCATGGTGGTGGTCGAGGGCGTGGCGCGCGGCTTCGATCCCAAGCTCGATATCTGGAAAGTGGCCGATCCCGTGGTGCGCGAATGGATCGAGCGCAATCTCGGGCCGATCGGGCGGATCCAGGGGGCAATGTCCGGCGCAGGCGATCTCGGCCGCGTGCTGGGGGGCCTGCCGGCCATCGCCACGCGTTCGATCACGGTGCTGGAGCAGCTGGAAAAGATGACCCGTGAAGGCCTCACGCTGTCGCCGGAGACAATTGCGGCGATGGGCCGGGCCGAGGGACGCAAGAGCCGCTGGCGCACCGTGGCGCTTTGGATCATCGCGGCCACATTCATCGGGATTTTGGTCGCTATCAGGCAGATGTGATTGCAATGCATGCATGATATGCTAGCATTGACCTCAGTATTTGCCTGGAGCCAACCATGGCCAGCCTCACCATCCGAAAGCTCGACGACGCCGTAAAGACCTATTTGCGGCTGCGGTCGGCCGGCAACGGCCGCTCGGTGGAAGAAGAAGTCCGGGTCATCCTGGGTGACCTCATTCACGGCCGCCCCGATACGCCCGCTTCAGCTTCCTCCGCCATGTCCCTGCCTGCGGACGGCCCTGTGCGCCTTCCCATGCCCGCCCATGCGACCGATCAGGCCCGCGTCACTTTGATCATTGGCGGCGGCATCGCGGCCTTCAAGTCGCTGGAGTTGATCCGGCGGCTCAAGGAACGGCGGATCGACGTCCGCTGCGTGCTGACCAAGGCCGCGCAGCAATTCGTGACGCCGCTTTCGGCGAGCGCGCTGGCGCATGAGCGCGTCTACACGGATCTGTTCGATCCCGAGAGCGAGTTCGACGCCGGACATATTCGCCTCGCACGCGACGCCGACCTGATCGTGGTGGCGCCGGCGACCGCCGATCTGATGGCGAAGATGGCGCAAGGCCATGCCGACGATCTCGCCAGCGCCATTTTGCTCGCAAGTAATCGCCCGATCCTGCTGGCGCCGGCGATGAACCCGTTGATGTGGAATAACGCCGCCACCCGCCGCAACGTGCTGCAGCTCCGCCGCGACGGCGTCATCATGATCGGCCCCAATGCCGGCGAGATGGCCGAAGCCAACGAGGCCGGCGTCGGACGGATGGCGGAAGCGGTGGAAATTGCCGCCGCCGCCGTCGACATCCTGCGCCCGCCGCGGCCGCGTCCGCTCCTGGGAAAACGCGTGCTGATCACCGCGGGCCCGACCCATGAGCCGATCGATCCGGTGCGCTACATCGCCAACCGCTCGTCCGGCAAGCAGGGCTTTGCCATCGCCGCCGCCGCCCAGGCCGCGGGCGCCGACGTCACGCTGGTCTCCGGTCCGGTCGAGTTGCGCGATCCCGCCGGCGTCTCGGTGATACGGGTGGAATCGGCGCGCGACATGCTGCACCGGGTCGAGGCCGCATTGCCGGCGGATATCGCCATCTTCGCCGCTGCCGTTGCCGATTGGCGCGTCGCCAATGAGGGCGAACAGAAACTGAAAAAGACATCCGCCGGCATGCCGCCGCTGCAGCTGGTCGAAAATCCCGACATCCTGGCGACGATCTCAAAGCTGAAAGACAAGCGCCCGCCGCTGGTGATCGGCTTCGCCGCCGAGACCGAGCATCTGATCGACAATGCCAAGGCAAAAATCGCGCGCAAGGGCTGCGACTGGATCGTCGCCAACGACGTGTCGCCGGCGACCGGCGTGATGGGCGGCGATCGCAACACCGTGCATCTGCTGCAGCGGGATGGCGCCACGGTAAATGTTGATTCCTGGCCCGTGATGTCGAAAGAACAAGTCGCGACCGAACTGGTGGCGCGGATCGCAAAATCATTGGAGAAGAATTCGTGAGCGCAACGGTCAAGGTCGACATCCGGCAATTGCCGCACGCCAAAGGCCTGGCACTGCCGGCCTATCAGAGCGCGGATGCCGCAGGACTCGATCTGCTGGCGGCGGTGCCGGCGGAAACGCCTTTGATCCTGGCGCCGGGCAAATACGCGATGGTGCCGACCGGGCTCACTATCGCATTGCCGGCGGGATTTGAAGCACAGGTGCGGCCGCGCTCGGGGCTTGCGGCAAAACATGGCGTCACCGTTTTGAATTCGCCGGGCACGGTCGACGCGGATTATCGCGGCGAGATCAACGTGATCCTGATCAACCATGGCGAGGCGCCGTTTCCGATTCGGCGCGGCGAGCGGATCGCGCAGATGGTGATCGCGCCAGTGGTGCAGGCGCAGCTGGTCGCGGTCGACACGCTTTCATCCACCGATCGCGGCGTTGGCGGCTTCGGATCTACCGGGCGCTAAGCAGAGATCAGAGACCGCCGAACAGACCCTCGATCTCGCCGAGACGCTGATACAGACACGCGGCTAGGACGCGTTCAGCTATCAGGACATCGCCGACAGCCTCGGCACAGGTCAGCTTTTGACCCTTGCTTCCGCTTCTGGCACATTGCGGATATCACGCGGAACGATCGAAATGTCCGCCTTGGCGCGTCGAGCAGACATGCAACGACGCATCATGAAAAGTCGAGGGGAGACCATCTGCAATGAGCATCGCCGATCCCAACAAAACGATCCTGACGGGCGAGAACCCGTTTATTCGCCTGAGCCCGAAGGACGGTGACCCGAACTCAACAGAGGCGAGCTATTGGCGGATCATCTTTTCTCCGGCTGGTCCCGGCCACGTTCTCTACCTGAAAAGCGAGCTGACGGACCGGCGCTGGCGCATTTACTCCGACAACATCGCGATGGCGCGGTGGCTGCAGTCCACCGTACAAGGCATGCTCAATGCCGAACTTTCCGACACGACGATCCCCTGTGCGGACGCGCAGTTCTCCAAAGCCGGAGATCCACGCTACTTCTGGACTGAACACGTCAAGTCGCACGGTGAAGACATCTCGCTTACCTGGTTCGATATCGGCGAGCCGCTACTGATCCATTCGCAGCCGAACCAGATTCCCGACCGGCGCTACGGCGTGTGCACCGTGCTGATCCCGGCGCTCGGCACGCGTCTCGTCCGCAACGGCGTCGAGGCGCAGGGGCGATCGTGGCCGCGGGAACGTGAGGGGCGGCCATTCTCGACATCGGCATTGGCATTCTCGGAAAGCTGGACGGAAGCAGTCTGAGGCGCAGCTGCGAACCGGGCTTCGCCTTCTCCGGATCGAGCACATCGTAAATGGCAGCCCTGCGCCTGAAGTTGCGGGGCGACCGCCGAATTGACGCGAATAGTCGGAACCAACGCTTACGTGCGTCGACGAGGGCTGTTACCGTTGCTGGTCCTGGAGTTGGCGAAAGTAGTGAGGCGGCGAGAATTTATTCGACTTCTCGGTGGCGTGGCGGCAGCGTTGCCGTTCGCCGCGCGAGCGCAGACCGCCAGCCCGATGCCCATCATCGGCCTGCTGTCGCCGGTGACCCTGCCGAACTGGGCAACCAAGGCCATTCGAACCGGTCTCGATGAGGCGGGCTTTGTCGAAGGCCGCAACCTTACGATCATGGCCCGCTCCGCCGAGGGGCAGTTCGACCGGCTGCCTGCGCTCGCGGCGGAACTGGTTGCGAGCCAGGTCAAGGTCATTCTCGCGACGGGGTCGCCGGTGCCGGCGCGATCGGCCAAGGCCGCGACAACCACGATTCCGATCGTCTTTGCCTATGGTGGCGATCCGATCGCTGACGGTCTGGTCGAGAGCCTTAACCAGCCCGGGGGCAACGTAACCGGCGCAACTTTCATCGGCAGTGAACTGTTGGCCAAACGCATGGACCTGTTGCGGCAAATCATGCCGCAGGCCACCGATGTCGCGCTACTTGTCAATCCGAACGGGACTCTGGCGGAGCGTCAGGTCAAGGACGGGACGGCCGCGGCACAGACTCTGGGTCAGCGCCTCCATGTTCTCAACACGAGTACGTTGGACGACGTCGACGCCGCGTTTGCCACCATGAGGCAGTTGAAGATCGACGCATTCATTGTCAGCACCGATCCATTCTTCGGCTTTGTTGGCCGCGACCGTGTGCTCATGCAAGCCGAGAGCTATAAAATACCGGGCATCTACAACGGGCGCGGCGAACTCGGTGCGAATGGCCTGGTGAGCTATGGCCCCAAGCTGGATGACACGTGGCTACAGGCAGGCCGTTATGTCGGCCGCATCCTGAAGGGCGAAAAACCTTCGGATTTGCCGGTGATGCGGCCGACCAGATTCGAGATGATCATCAATCTCAAAACGGCAAAGGAGCTGAACCTGACGGTCTCGCCGTCGCTGATCTCGCTCGCCGATGAGGTCATCGAATAGGCGGCGGCTGCGTCTGTAGCTGATGCCCCTGACCGGACATCCGTCTTGTCGCCAGGTGCTAGGTTTGCGCTCCGCCAAACCGTCGCTTCCGAGCAGCCTGGCTGAATCGCTTGACCCCTTCGTGGTCGAGCACGAATTGCGGGATCGCGCGCTGGACATCTGTGTCACGCACGAGCGTTAGCGTACGATTGTCAAGGATCAACCAGCGACCATCGACGCGGGTTGCGACCGCAGCATGATGTTCATCCGGGAAGAAGTTTTTGAAGATAACGATCTTGACATCGTCCTTGGGAATGCCTGCCTGCAGCAGCGCGGCGTATTTGAGGATCGCGTAGTCCTCGCAGTCGCCGCGATTGGATAGCAGCGTTTCAAACGGATCGCTCCAATGATCCGCAACTCCCCAACTCGTCTCGTCACTAACGGGGCTGATGGCGAGGGCCACAGCCCTGTTGATCAGGCCGACACGTGCCCGGTCGCTTTGCCCGGCACCCTCCGCGCTTATTTCGATCAATCGTTGCGCGACGGCGGGGCACCTTGCATTTGCATGGCATTGCGCAACCACCGCAAAAGCTCGAGTCATCGCGGCCTCGACACGGTGCCATTTATCCGGCAATTCGCCTGCTGCGACAGGCTCGGTTTCCATAGCGAACAATTGAGCGGCCTGCTTGTCATGGCGCGCCAGCGACGCGGTCGTCGCATTCGGAAGCCCAGCCGGCTCCAACGCATATGCTGCGCCAGTCAGCAAAAGACCCGCCCATGCCGATACGAGGATTATCAGGAAACTTCTGCCATGGCCCATCGCGGACTGATTGGCGGCGCCAGCGAGGGCGGACATCGGATAGGCCTTTTTCATCCAGAGAAACGGGTCTCGCTCAGCTAGTGCCGGAGAGTTCGGGAGCAAGCTGCCTGCGGGAAACCCTGCATTGACGATTTCGCTTGTCTCCGCGTGCCACGCGTGGCCTGGCGTTCACATTCAACTCACGGATTCGTGTGCCGCCGAACCCGGCAGCGGCGAGAGCATCGCGCGCTCGGAGAAAACATCGACCTTCACGAGAAAGCAGGACATTCGCGGTCCGAAATTTACGCGAGATAGCCGCAAACGCCGTCCCACAATAATTTCAACGCCGTCACGACCAGCAATCCGTAGCAGGCCCGATAAATCTGGCGCTGGTCCAGCTTTCCGTGCAACCGCCAACCCAGCCATACGCCGGCGGGAATCGCGAGCAGACAGGCCGCCATCACGATCCAGACGTTGCCTGCCGGTCTCACCAGCAGCAACCACGGCACCGCCTTGGTCAAATTGCCGACGGTGAAGAACATACTCGTCGTTCCCGCATAGACTTCCTTGCTGAGGCCAAGCGGCAGCAGATACATCGCCAGCGGCGGTCCGCCGGAATGCGCGACCATGGTGGTAACCCCCGAGGCGAGACCGGCAGCGACCGCCTTTGGCGACGAACGCGGACGGATCGCCACGTCGGAGCCTCCGACCAGCCATAGGCCGACAAACATCAACGTGGTCACCGCCATCACGATCGCGACCGCACGATGGTCCATGACGCGGAACAGAAGATAGCCGAGCCCGATGCCGATCACGAGCCCGGGCAACAGCAGCGCAAGGTCCGGCTTCGACCACGTCGAGGGCTTCCAGTAGCGCAGCGCGAACAGGTCCATCGCGATGAACAACGGCGCCAGAAGGCCGCCGGCCGTCACCGGGTCCATCGCGAACGACAGCAGCGGAATGCCGACAATGGAGAAGCCGCCGCCGAACGCGCCCTTCATGAAACAGATCAGGAAGACGCCGGCAAAGGCAATCAGGACCGTGGTGACCGTCAGCTCCATGAGTTCCTCCATGATCGCCGCGTGCCCGGCGCACCAGGCCGCGGGTCGATCGCGGCGTGCAATCGGGTTGGCAGACCTTGAATGCTCCGATAATTGTCTCGGTTCAAATGAAACATTGATCTCGGTGCAATTTCGCCGAATGGCCGCGTGGGCGGCGTCGCCGGGAATTGGATGCTCCGCTCGCAATGATGTGATGAGATGATGATTATCATTCTATTGATCGGCGAAACGCCGCGACCAGTTGAGCACCAGATCAAGCCAACTGAACCCAAATGCATGGAACAGGAACACCCGATGTCGACGATTCATCTCCACCGGACGACCAGCTTGACGCCCGGGCAATACTTGGCCGCGCTCACCGATTTCGGACCTGGCCGCTCAAAACTGTTTGGCAATAGCGCCGACCGATACCTCAAGGTGCATCACCGTGGCCACGCACAGGCCGACGTCACGGAAGGCTCCGGAGGCATCTGGGAACGCCTGCACTACGACTGGTCGGATCCCGACCGCGTCGCTCTCACAACAACCGACTCCAACGTGTGGGGAGGTACGTCAGGCCACACCTATCGCTTCACGCGTCGGTCCGACGGCACGACCGACATCGACGTGGTCGTCGTCCGCGAAGGCAAGAATCTGAAAGGGTATCTGCTCGGCTTCGTGCTCGGAACCATCGGCAGGCGTGTTCTGGAAACCGCGTTCGAAAACTCCATCAAGGCGGTCGAGGCCAGGAACCGCGCGCCTGGGCGCCGAGCCACGGGTAACTCCAGCCTCGCAGCCTGAGCGGCGAGGGACATGACGCAGAGGTATCTGGTCGCTCCGGCATGAGCGTAATTGCTGCGCATCGCCCGCGAGGTTGTGTGTGATGAAGCAGAACTGCACGCATTTTTGCACAGCCGGATTCACGTTCACGGTCTGGACTCTTACCCGCGGAGTCACGTTGGGGATACTCTCACTCGATTCGTGCACGGCTGATGTTAGCGCCGGGCCTGAAGTCGTGCGTTCTGGGGCAAATCATGTCGGGCGTAGTCGCGGCGATGCGTCGAAACCTGCTGTCGTGCACCTCATTGGCACGCCACGGCATGCTGGCGCTCGCCTCCGCCTTGTCGGTCGTGGCGGAACCGGCTTTGGCGAGCGAAATGTCGCTGTCCGGGGCGATTTCGGCCTGGCTCGACCTCAATCGCCAGGAATTCGCGGTCCTGACGACGGCGTTGTCGCTGGTCGGCTTCACCGTCGTGGCGGCGATCCTGCTGATGCGCACCCGCGTCAAAGCAACCCGCACCGAGGTCAGCCTGCGCGCCGACGTCGCCGAATTGCAGGTTCAGGCCGACCGGCTGCGCGCACTGCTGTTCGCCGAACCGCAAATCCTGATTTCCTGGGCCGCAGGCGACAACCGGCCCCAGATCAGCGGCGACACCGCGTTGCTGATCTCGCAGGACGCGCTGCATAACTCGCCGCAGCGGATCCTCGCCTTTGGAACCTGGCTGCCACCGGAACCGGCGCTGCAGATGGACCATGCCGTCGACGCGCTGCGCGAGGCGGGCGAAGGCTTTCTGCTCAATCTGTCGACCTCGAACGGCCGCGCGATCGAGGCGATGGGCCGCGCCATCGGCGGCCAAGCCATTGTCCGGATTCGCGAACTCGGCGGGCTGCGCCGCGAACTCGCCGAATCCAACCTCCGCTACAAGACGCTGCAGGAAGAAACCGAGCTGCTGCGCGACTTCGCCGCCGCCGCGCCGTGGCCGATCTGGGCCAAGAGCGCCGAGGGCAATCTGCGCTACGCCAATACGGCCTATGTGCGGGCGACCGAGGGCGCCAGCGTCGCCGATGTCATCCACCGCAACCTCGAACTGCTGGAAACCGATCAGCGTAGCGACATGAGCCGGGCGCTGAACGACAACGCCACGTTCAGCGCGCGGCTGCCGATCGTGGTCGGCGGCGAGCGGCGCATCTATGACGTGCAGGCGCTGCGACTGGGCGGCGGCAGCGCCGGCATCGCGCTCGACGCCAGCGAGGCCACCGGCTTGCGCGCGGCGATGGAGCGGATGGTGGAAGCGCATCGCCGCACCCTCGACCAATTGTCGTCGGGCGTCGCGGTGTTCGACGCCCAGCGCCGGCTCGCCTTCTACAATGAATCCTACCGGCGGCTGTGGGGCCTCGATCAGGCCTTCCTCGACGGCGAGCCCGACGATTCCAGCGTGCTCGACCGCCTGCGCGCCGCGCGCAAGCTGCCGGAACAGCCGGACTTCCGGGCCTGGAAGGCCAAGCTGCACGAGGCCTATCGCGCGGTTGAACCGGAAACCTACACTTGGTTCCTGCCCGACGGCCGCGCGGTCAGCGTCGTCACCACGCCGAACCTCGAAGGCGGCGTCACTTATCTGTTCGACAATGTCACCGAGAGCCTCGATCTGGCGCGGCGATTCGACGGACTGACGCGGGTCCAGCACGAGACGCTCAGCAACCTCGCCGAAGCCGTCGCGGTGTTCGGCAGCAACGGCCGCGTCGAACTGTTCAATCCCGCCTTCGCCAAGATCTGGAAATTGTCGGAAGAGCAACTGCGCGAACAGCCGCACATCGAAACCGTGGAAAGCTGGTGCAAGCCGCTGTTCGACGACGCCCTGACATGGCGCGCGCTGCGCGAGGCGATCACCGCGATCGGCAACCGGGCGCAGGTGGCGCTGAAGCTCGAGCGCAAGGACGGCAGCGTGCTGACCTGCATGACGATGCCGCTGCCCGACGGCGCCACCATGCTGACGTTCCAGGACATCACCGACACCGAAAATGTCGAGCGCGCGCTGCGCGAACGCAACGAGGCGCTGGAGACCGCCGACCAGATGAAGGTCGATTTCGTCCACCACGTGTCGTACGAACTGCGCGCTCCGCTCACCACCATCATCGGCTTCGCGCATTTCCTCAGCGATCCCTCGACCGGTCCGCTGACGCCGAAGCAGGCCGAATATCTCGACTACGTCACCAAATCGACCAACGCGCTGCTGGCGCTGACCAACAACATCCTCGATCTCGCCACCATCGACGCCGGCGCCATGAAGCTCGAGCTCGGCCCGGTCAACATCGCGAAAGCCATCGAGTCGGCCCGTGAAGGCATTCAGGACCGGCTCGCGACCGACCGCATCGAACTCAAGGTCGACATCGATCCCACGATCGGCGACTTCACCGGCGATGAACGCCGCGTGGTGCAGGTGCTGTATAATCTACTGGCCAATGCTGTCGGCTTCTCGCCGCACGACGCCACTGTCACCATCAGCGCGCATCGCAACGAGCATCGCGTCATCTTCACGGTCACAGATTCCGGACCGGGGATCCCGCCCGACGTGAAGGACAGAGTGTTCGACTGGTTCGAGAGCCACTCCAACGGCTCGCGGCACCGCGGCGCGGGGCTCGGCCTGTCGCTGGTGCGCTCCTTTGTCGAACTGCATGGCGGCAAGGTGCGCGTCGATTCGGACGTCGGCAAAGGCACCACGGTCATTTGCGACTTCCCGATCGACCAGAACGCCCATCGCAACGCCGCCGAATGACCGGGCCAGCGACATTCTCGGTGGCGCTGGCGAACGAGACCGCAACCGCGCAATTGATGGCCGACCTCGCACTGCTGGTCGGCCCCGGCGACGTGATCACGCTGTCGGGCGACCTCGGCGCCGGCAAGACCGCCGCGGCGCGGGCGATGATCCGCTACCTCGCCAGCGACGATGGGCTGGAAGTGCCGAGCCCAACGTTTACGCTGGCGCAAAGTTATGACCAGCCGTTTCCGATTGTTCACGCCGACCTCTATCGCATCAATGACGCCAGCGAACTGGAGGAAATCGGGCTGTCGCCGCTACCCGAAGGCACGCTGGCGCTGATCGAATGGCCGGAGCGCGCGCCGGACGCGCTGCCGCACGACCGCATCGACATCGCCTTCAGCCACCGTCCCGCCTTCGGATCGAACGCGCGCGCCGCCGAACTTACCGGCCACGGCAAGGCTGCGGTGCAGGTCGAACGGCTCAAGGTACTACGGCAGTTTCTCGAGACCGCCGGCATGCTGGACTCGCAGCGCGAGCGGATGCCGGGCGATGCCTCGACGCGCTCCTATGCGCGGCTGCATCTCGACGGCACCTCGATCCTGATGAATTCGCCGAAGCGGCCGGATGGTCCGGCGATCTATGACGGCAAATCCTACAGCGCCGCCGTGCATCTGGCCGAAGACGTCAAGCCGTTCGTCGCCATCGCCAACGGTCTTCGCGAGCGCGGCTTCTCGGCGCCCGCCATTCGCCACCAGGACCTCGATGCCGGTTTCCTGATCACCGAGGATTTCGGCCAGGCCGGCGTCGTCGAAGGCGATCCGCCGCAGCCGATCGTGGAGCGCTATGAGGCCGCGACCGACATGCTGGCGGCGCTGCATCGCGAGACGCTGCCGGACATCCTGCTGCTGACGCTGGAATCAACCCACGCCATTCCCTGGTTCGATACCGAGGCGCTGCTGGTCGAGATGGGGCTGATGCTCGAATGGTACATGCCCGATCGCGGTGTCGAGCCGAGCCCGGAGCTGCGCAACGAATTCGTCGCGATGTGGCGGGAGCTGTTGAAGAAGCCGGCCGCCGCAGCGCGGACCTGGGTGATCCGGGATTTTCATTCCCCCAACATCATCTGGCTCGGCGAGCGTTCCGGAATCCTGCGGGTCGGGATCATCGACTTCCAGGACGCGGTGATCGGACCCGCCGCCTACGACCTGGTGTCGCTGCTGCAGGATGCGCGGATCGACGTGCCCGAGGCGCTCGAACTGACGCTGCTGACCCGCTACATCAAGGCGCGGCGCACCGCCGACAGCAATTTCGACCCCGCTGGTTTCGCCGAGCTCTACGCCATCATGTCGGCGCAGCGGAACACCCGCCTGCTCGGCACCTTCGCCCGACTCAACCGGCGCGACGGCAAGCCGCAATATCTACGCCACCAGCCTCGCATCTGGACCTATTTGAACCGTTCGCTGGCCCACCCGGCTTTGGCCAGCTTTCGCGATTGGTACGCCGCCAACGTTCCCCCGCCGGGTTCCTAGGGCGTGTACTCATAAACGCTCCTGCAATGTCCGTTTTCGGGGGAATAGCGGAAAACATTGGCTCTCACTGGGCTTTTCCGGTTTTGACCCCAAGCGGACGAAAGCTTGCGAAGCTAGGTCGAGTCTTCTCCCACGAACATATTGTAAAAGAGCCGGAATTGTCCTGGTGTTGAAAGCTCGAGCTTCCCTGCTTTCTGTTTCTCGAGCATTGCCGGGTACCACGACAACTTTTTTGGGATGTCGGCGACGATTGGTTCGCGCGTGATTTCGACGAAGGCTTCCAAGAAGCGAGCGGTCGGGTCGATCGTGCTCGCGACACTCCCGACCGTCACCTTCCGCACAGACATGGGATCGGTCGGATTTGAAAGCCAGACCAATCGTGGAAGGTTGTTCGGCGAGAGTTCGCGCCGTCCCTTGAGGAGCGGAAGCTTCGGCAATTCCTCGATAGTGCTTCGATTGCCGAATGCGTTGGCGCACAGCCATGTGGCATCAACGGCTCCTTCTGGGACGGGTATGATATTGTCACCGGTACGCAGCGCCGCAATGACCACTCCGCGCGATCCGAGATCGATCACGGTTGCTTGCCCGCCAAGGCTCGATGAACACTGACCCAGACCGGCAATCTTCGGTCCACACGACCAAGTAACTTCGATGATGCTAGATCCAGTATAGATCTTTTCTGCGACCGAAATAGAAATTTGAAGTCGGTAACGATATGAGT
>JBOHIT010000247.1:0-7891 GCA_050726155.1 Bradyrhizobium sp. | reverse complement strand
GGTCACGCCGGTCACGAAACAGCCGAACGCTTTCCTCAACTCCTTCGGATCGACAGGCTGATCCTGCGTTCCCATACTTGCCTCCGTCCTGCAGATCATCCCTATTCGGCGATGGCCATCGCCGGTTGCCTCAGCGCGCCGCTCCCGAGTTTCGCGATTACTCCTTGCGCGAAAAGGTCGGTGTTCTTGCGCGTGAGGTCAGCCGGCAAGGTGCCGAACTGCAGCATAGGCAGGACATAGCCGAAGCCGATTTCCTTCTGGTAGGTCTCGATCTGCTGGCGCACTGTTTCGGCACTACCGCAGATCAGCATGCCCTTGGCCATCAGGTCGTCGATTGTCTGCTTGCCGCCGGTGATCGACCCTTTGGCTTTGCGCATGCCCTTGATCGATTCGATCGACGCATAACCCGGCGGCAGCAACATCTCCGGCGGCATCCGCAGGAACTTGTTGATGAATGTCTCGATATGCGGCTTCGCCTCACGATAGGCGATCTCGTCGGTCTCACCGACATAAACCGGGACCGACCAGCCGAGCTGCTCGCTCGACGCCTCATAACCCTGTTTTTCGGCCTCCTCCTTGTAAAGGCCCATGTAGCGCGCCAGCGCTGCGACGGGGCTGAAGGTCTGTAGATAAGTGTATTTGCGATTTGCGTTTGCAGCCCATTCGATCGTTTCGCGGCTGCCTTGCGAGGGAATCCAGATCGGCGGGCGCGGCTTCTGATAGGGCAATGGCCAAACGTTGACGTAGTTAAAATGATGGTGCTTGCCCTCGAAGACGAAGGGGCCTGTCTCGGTCCAGGCTCGCACGATCAGATCATGGGCCTCGTGGAAGCGTTCGTGCGACAGCGCGGGGTTGGCGCCCCAGGCGTGGTATTCGGCGCCGATGCCGCGCACGAATCCGGCGATCAGCCGTCCGCCGGTAATGTTGTCCAGCATGGCGAATTCTTCCGCCACCGTGAGTGGATTGTTGAGCAGTGGCAGGGCGCGTCCAAGCACCGCGATCTTTACGCGGCTCGTGCGGCGCGACAGCGCGCCGGCCATCACGCCGGGAATCGGCATGAGGCCGTACGCGCTCTGATGGTGCTCGTTGACGCAGACGCCGTCGAAGCCAACGGTTTCGGCGTATTCGAGTTCGTCGAGATAGCGATTGTAGAGACGATGCCCGACCTTCGGATCGAAATAGCTGTTGGGCAGAGTGACCCAGGCCGAATCGTGTTTCTGATCGTAGTTCAAATCGAGATCGGCATAGGGCATCAGGTGGAAGAAAAAGAATTTCATCACACAACCTCGCTGGTGAAATCGACAATCGCTTTGACGAAGGCGCTCGTGCGCTCGACGTGGGGGAGATGACCGCAGGCAGGAAGAATCTTGAGCTGCGCTCCGGGGATCAGCCGTTCGAACGCGGGACCGTAGGCGGCGGGAATGACCTTGTCCTGTTCGCCCCAGACAATGAGCGTTGGCACGTCGATGCGGTGCAGCCATTTGGCGAGATCCGGATTGTAGAGCCGGGGCTGCCAGGAGAGTTTCGCCATGGTCAAATTGTTTTGCAGCAATCGATCCTGCTGCTCCTCGCTCACCGGCTGCGCCAGCATGACCTCGGCGAGGGCGGGATCGAAGAAGAGATTGCGTGTCGTCGTTTCGGCCGACCAGAGGAAAATGTCGCCTTTCGGCACGCCTGGCACGTGAATGCCGGCGGGCGCGACAAGCGTCAGCGATTTCAGCGCTGCGGTCTGGCGTACGGCCATTTCCGCCGCTACCCAGCCACCGAGCGATGTGCCCACCAGATGCACGCCGTCGAGGCGATTTTTCTCGAGGAAATCGAGATAGAAGTAGGCAAGGTCCCCAACGTTATCGAGCCAGTCCGGGGTCTGCGAGCGGCCGAAGCCCGGATGCTCCGGCACGATCACGTCGAAACGCTCGGCGAGCGCCGCCATGAACGGCGTCCATTCGCTCGCGCCGCGCGCCCCGTGCAGGAACAGTAGTGGCTCACCCTTTCCCGCGCGATGCAGGCTAATCTTGCAGCCCGCCACCTCGGCGAAACTGTGCTGCGCTTCACTCATCGTTCATCTCCTATCTCAATAAACAGTGTACGTCCTATTTGCGTAGAGTACTGGCTTTTCGTGCCCGCGCCCGTCCTTGCGTAAATGTCAGAGCGCTGGCTGGCTGAGCCGCTCCGCTTCAGGCAGGCCGAACAGCCACTGCTTGCCCTGCGGGTCGGCCTTGAGCAGATGCGTCTGAATGTGCCCATCGCCGTTCGGACGCATCCGCAGCGTATTCAGGCCCTGCCAGTCCATGAGCTTGCCCATCGCCTGTGTAACCGTCTCGCGCATCGTTTTCACGTCGGTGGTCCCGTCGTGACCGGCCTTGCGCAGGATGTCGGCGAGCAGAACGACCGAATCGTAACCGACGCTGGTGTTGGATACATTCGCCGGCGGCGGCAGGTTGGTCTTTGACGCGGCGGCGAGAAAGCGCGCGGTATAGGCGTTGCGGCGGTCAGCACCGGCTACCGGCTCGTTGGTGTTGTAGCCCATCGTGTAAAGGTTGTCGCCCGCCGAGCCGACGGCGTGGATGAAGTTGCCGGCCCAGACGAGTGCGCTGACGAGAATCGGCTTCTTGAATCCCTGCGCCTCCATTTCTTTAACAAGCGGCAGGGTCGTCGGCACGAGCGAACTGATCAAGACTGCGTCGGGATCGAGTCCGCGTATCTTGATCACGACCGGCGAGAAATCGGTCGTGCGTGTCTGATAACCGACCACTTCGAGGATGGTGAGGCCGAGTTTCTGTACCGCCTTCTTGAATTCGTCGACGCCGGCCGCGCCCGACGCTTCCTGTAGGTCGCCCGCGATGACAACGCGCTTGGCAGCCGGAAATTTCTTGATGAACTCCGCGAGGCCTTCGGGAATCATGGTGTCGTCGGCCGGATGTAGCCGCAGGGCGTAAGGCTTGACGGAGATGCCGGGTTTCAGCGCCGTATAATTGACCGTCGGAAGGTGCGCGGCGTTGGCGAGCGGCGCTACGTTCTCCCACGACGTCCCGGACACGGGACCGAGCATGGCGGCGATCGGCAGGCCCTGCATCTTGCGAAACAGCAGCACCGACTGCGTTGCCTGCAATTGATCGTCTTCGATGACGAGTTCAATTTTGCTGCCGTTGACGCCGCCGGCCGCGTTCACGTCCTCGACGCCAAGATTGAGGCCGGTCTGGAACAGCGTCCCGTAGGTCGCGCCAAAGCCGGTGAGGGGAAGGATCGCGCCAAGCTTGATCGGTGGCTTGTCCTGCGCCGCGGCCGGCTGCGCCAGCGCGAGACATCCGGCGGCAGCGGCGATCAGGATACGACGATTGATCACGAGAGTTCCTTCCCGCCTTAATGGCGCGTTGCGGTTGTTGATCCGAGATAGTGGCGCATGATGTCGCTGTCGGCGGCGAGATCTGCGCTTGCGCCTGACGCGACGATCTCGCCCTGTTTGAGGACATAAGCGCGATCTGCGAAACGGAGCGCCAGCCGCACGTTCTGCTCGACCAGCAAAATCGTCATGCCGCGCGCGCGGAAAGCGCGCAGAGCCCGGTAGGCCTCCTTGACCATCGCCGGCGACAGGCCGAGCGATGGTTCGTCGACGAGCAGGATCTCCGGCGGATTTACGATGGCGCGAGCGAGGGCGAGCATCTGCTGTTCGCCGCCGGACAGGTTGCCTGCGCGCTGGTCGGCTCGTTCCCGCAGGCGCGGGAAATGCGCGAAAGCGTCGTCGAGCGCCGCGCCGAAGGTCTGCTTTGAGGGCCGCACGTCGAAGGCGATGCGCAGATTGTCCATAACGCTCAGGGCGCCGAGCACGCCACGGCCCTCCGGGACGTGCAACATGCCGGCGCGCGCGAGATCGTGCGGACCCTGCGACCGCACATCCGCCTCGCGGAACAGGACCCGGCCTCTGCTGGCCGGCAGCAGCCGCGAGAGAGCGCGCAACAGCGTCGTCTTGCCCGCGCCATTGGCACCGATGACGGTGACGGCTTCGCCCGAACGCACGGCAAGCGCGCAGCCACGCAAGGCGCGAATAGGCCCATAGGAGACATGCAGGTCTTCGGCGCGCAGCATCGAGCGGTCAGTCATCTTCTTCGCCTCCGAGATAGGCTTCGACGACACGGGCATCGCTCAACACGACGTCAGGCGCGCCCTCGGCAATTTTTCGGCCATAGTCGATCGCAATCATGCGATCGGAAATTCCACGCAGCAGTTCGAGATCGTGCTCGATGACGACAATGGCCAAACGGTCGCTGCGACAGCGCAGGATGTCAGCGCGCAACTGCTCGGTCTCGACCGTGTTCATGCCCGCCGCCGGCTCGTCGAAAAGGATCAGAGTCGGGTCGGAGGCCAATGCGCGGGCGATCTCGAGCCGACGCGCCTCTCCATAGGCGAGCGAATTCGCGGGATCGTCCGCCTTGTCGGCGAGATGCATGCGCTCGAGAAGATCGAGCGCGCGCCGCGCGTCTTCTTGGCGGCGCGCCGCGAACAGAGACGCGAATGGCCGCCGGACATGCGCACCGAACGCGACCATCACGTTCTCCATCACCGTCATGCGCTGGAAGGTGCGGATATTCTGGAATGTGCGGGCGATTCCGAGCCGACCGAACTGGTGCGCCGGCAAATGCGTGATGTCGCGACCGCGAAAGCGGATTGCCCCGGACGTTGCCGCGTAAAAGCCGCTGATCATGTTGACGAGCACGGACTTGCCGGCGCCGTTCGGGCCGATAACGCCGAGAATTTCACCCTCGCGCACGTCGAAGCTGATTCCGTCGACGGCTATGAGGCCGCCAAAGCGCTTGCTGACACTGTCGAGCGAAAGAAACGCCGTCATGCGATCTCCCGTGTCGGGAGCGCGCTGGAAACGGTCTTCGGAGTGCGGGAGACGTCGCAGGCTTTCGCTGTTGCGGAGCGAAACGACAGCACGCCCTCCGGCCGCACGAGCAGAAGCGCGATGATGAACAGGCCAAATACGGTCGGGCGCCAATCGGCGAGCGCGCGGATGAATTCGGGAACGAGCGTCATCAGCGTCGCGCCGACCGCCGGTCCCCAGAGGTTGTTGACGCCGCCGAGGATCACATAGAGCACGATGAAGATGGATGAAAGGATGCCGAAATGCTCGGGCGTGATGAAGATCATGTAGTGGCCATAGAGACCCCCGGCGACCGCCGCGAGTGCGGCGCCCGCAGCGAAAGTGACGACCTTGACGTAAACCGTGTTGACGCCGAGCGCTTTCGCCACCTGCTCGTCCTCGCGTACCGCATCGAGAATGCGCTGCAGTGGCGTACGGCCAACAAAATGGAGAGCCGCGCCAACAACGAGAACGAGGACGCCAACGTGCCACAGCTCCGTGCCGCCCAGTCCGCCCAGGCCCTGCACACCGCCGACATAATCGATCGATTCGATCACCGCGCGCACGCAGGTTGCGACACCAATGGTGACGAGGATGAGGTAGACGCCGCGCGTGCGCAGCGCGGGCAGGCTAATGAGGACGCCAGTGGCCGCGACAGCCGCCGCCGCCGCCGTTACGGCGACGCCAAGCGGCCAGCCGAATTTCACCGTGAGGACGCCGGACGCATAGGCGCCCATCGCCATGAACCCGCCATTGGCGAATGAAAGGCTGCCCGAAAGCAGAACGATATATACGCTCCAGGCGAGCAGGATGTTGATGCCGGTAAAGACGAGGTAATCGCCGGTCATGCCCGCGCCTCCTTCACCGGGGCAGCGCCGAACAATCCTGCGGGCCGCACAAGCACGACCGCGATCATGAGAACCCAGACCGCGACATCTGCGAGACGGCCGAGGCCGAACTGAAAGGCGAGCGCCTCAAGCACGCCGACAAGCAGGCCGCCGAGCATCGCGCCGCGCAGGTCGCCGACGCCGCCGATCGCCATGATGGCAAGCGCCTTGAGACCCAGACTGAGTCCGATATCGCTGGTCACGTATCCGGTCCGGAGCGCGAGGAGAAGGCCCGCGACACCGGCCAACGCCGACGCTATGAAAAACGCCTGCTGATTGACGCGCTTCACGTCGACGCCAAGCAGGGCGGCGGATGTCGGTTGATCGGCGACGGCGCGGATGTTGCGGCCAACCCGGGTCCGCGTCACCACAAGATGCAGCCCCAGCATCAGCATAAGCGTGAAGGCGAGGATGCCGAGCTTGATCCAGGCGATCATCATGCCCGCGAACGCGAACCCGGTGGTACGCAACGCCGTCGGCACCGGCAGCGCAAGCGGCTCGGTGCCCCAGAGCTTTTGCGTGAGATCGACGATAACGATGCCGAAGGCGAGTGAACTCAGCGCCGCAGTGATCGACGCGTCGCGTCCAGTGAACTTGCGGAAGCTGGAGATTTCCACGACGAGGCCGAGCGCGCCCGCGACAGCGACGGCACCGAGAATGGCCGCCCATAGCGGTGCGCCGAGACCGAGCCATGTCAATCCAGCGAACCCGCCGAACATGAAGATTTCCGGATGCGCGAGATTAAGCTTGTCGAGCACGCCGAATACCAGTGTGTAGCCAAGTGCGATCAGGGCATACATGCTGCCGAGCACCAGCCCATTGACGATCTGTTCTGCGATCAAGGCGCCACCTTGCGATGCCGCTGTGCGGCGGTTTTCGTCCCTTCGCGAACGCATAAGTCCAGCCATGAAAGGCGAGTCTGCGTCTCTCGTCCGCGCTTCAAGAGCATCGGACCACAGCGGTCGAGCGCCGTGTGGATATTAAACAGCACACTGTTTAATTTCTGTCAACAGCCCGATGGGGTCCGGGTGCTTGTCTCAGCCGGACGTTGCGCTAAGACAAGGGTGGCGGCGTAGTGGCGCGGTTTGAAGGATGAGGACGGCATGGCGGATCGCTTAGCAGCAAGGAACGGTCGGCGCCGGCGCAGCGGCGGTTCGGTCGACGGCGCTGGCTCGTTCAGGGACGGCATCGACCAGTACCTCGCCTTCGACATCTATGAGACGCCGGGCTATCTCATTCGCCGATTGCAGCAGATCGTTGTGGGCCTGTACTACGACAACACGGCGGAGAACGGCGTGACGCCCGTTCAGTACGCCGCACTTATCGCTATTCGTCGCCACCCCGGCATCGATCAACTTCGCCTGGCCCAGATCATCGCCTTTGACAGATCGACCATCGGCAGCGTGCTGGAACGGTTGGAAAAGCGGGGTCTCGTGCGTCGAACGACCGATGTCGAGGACCGACGCCGCAAGTCGCTGTTCCTGACGCCGGAGGGGGCGGCGTTGCTGCGTCAGATGCAGCCATTGGTCCGTTTGGTGCAAAAAAAGCTGCTCGCGACTCTCGATCCCGAAGAGAGAGTGGAATTCGTCCGCCTGCTGGTGAAGGTCGTCGATCTCAACAACAATGTTTCCCGTGCGCCGCTGACTCTGCCGCGCGGCATTTCGGATGAGGATTGATAGTCAAACGCTAAGATAGGCGCTCTGCACGTCAGCAGCACCGCGCAGGGCGGCGCTGTCACCGGTCCAGACGATCTCGCCCTTTTCCAGCACATAGTGCCGGTCAGCGAGATCGCAGAGTGCATCGATATCCTTGTCGATGACGAGGATGGCGAGGCCGGTGGCTTTGAGGGTCGCGAGGCGGCTCCAGATCTGATCCCGAATGATCGGCGCTAGTCCTTCGGTGGCCTCGTCGAGAACAAGAAGGCGCGGGTTTGTCATCAGCGCCCGTCCGATGGCGAGCATCTGCTGCTCGCCGCCTGACAGACGGTTGCCGGGATTGGCCATGCGCTCCGCCAGCGCCGGGAAAACTTCCAGTACGCGATCCACGTTCCAGTCCGCATCGCCGCGTTTGAGGCCGGCCAGGAGCAGAGTTTCACGCACGCTTAGATTGGGACAGATGCGGCGTCCTTCGGGGACGAGGC